>CAZDOX010000242.1:0-1510 GCA_964507155.1 uncultured Lachnospiraceae bacterium | reverse complement strand
GGTGATGGTCTTTTGCCACGATACTTGCCGCGGCCGCCACCCGGTCGGCTTCGGTGATGCGCAGTACGACGGTGCCGTCGACAATATAAGACGCGGACGCTTGTCCGACTCGATCGACGTTTCCGATTTGAGCCACGGCACCGGTAATGACGTGGAACATTAAAACGGTACTGATGCGAAAGAAATCCTCATTCTCCAGATCTTTTTTCTTCGGACGCAAATAGCGAGACAAAATGTCCGTCAAAGGAATAAAAGTTTTCAGTAAAAATCCCACTTTCAGCAAACCTTTGGTCGGGATTGGCGTAACCGTTCCGTCTATCATTCCGTTGAATTTTTCCGGAGATGCAAACAGCAAGCGAATGTCGCAGGGGCCCTCGCCCTCGGTCAGCGTTACGGTTCCGTTCTTGAAATGCAGAACCCCGCACGGACCGCCCTTAACGAAGAAACCCATGGCGATATTGTGATTGACGATCAGCGCGCGCGCCTCATCGGACAATTCGCAAAGCTTGGGAATCGCGCCGAAAATGGCAAACAGATTAATATAGGATTGTGTTTTTTGATCCGTATTTATCATACAACGATCTCCTCCCGGCAGCCTTTTCTGCCTTGTGCTGCGTTTAGTATACCACAAAAAGGAGATTCTGTCAACATTTTTGGGGCAACAAATTGAATGGGTAGAGACGGTTTCTTTCCTCCATCCCTCACGCCGGAAGTGTCACGGTTTCTCCCGATTTGATCACGTACGGTTTGTCTTTCTCGCTAAACCAAACGTCGATGAGCGTCGGATTGTAAACGCGGCGGCCGGAGGCGGAAAACTGCAAAGATTGAAAAGCGTGTACGTAATCATATATTTCAATATTGGTCGCATACCAAATATCGTCACGATTTCCAACATACTGAGCAAATTCTTCTATCACGTGCCAGTTGTTCATCGCGTCAAATTCATAGCTGTGTCCCCACAAATAAAACAGCGGCGGATCATAAAATCGTTTTGCTTCAACAAACGCGCGCGCCAAATCCATCAAGCGCGGATCGTTGTGATGGCAGGTTGCCGGCATGCGCAACCAATCCGTAGGAATGGCAAATTGACCGGTTGACACAACCGTGCGGCAATACCGGATCCCGCATAGGCGCAACGCTTCGCAGGTCATATCGGAATTGGTGCCGAACGGATAAGCCGCGCCGCGGACGATACACCCAAACATTTCCTCCAATTGTTCCCGATCGCGAATGATATCGCGCACGCAAACATTGGCAGGCAGTCTGTCCCAAAACGGATGATCTGCCCCGTGAACGGCAATCTCCATCCCGCTGTCCCGAAAGCACTCCAGCGCTTCGCGGTAACTCATGCGACGTTGCGCTTGCCCGGCGGGATACACCGTTCCCTCCGGTGCGAACAAGTCGCTGTTGAGATTAAACGTTCCTTTCAATCCGTTCGCTTTCATGATTTGAATCAGGCGAACGTCGCTCTGTACCCCGTCGTCATAGCTGAGCGTCAGCGCCTTGCAAC
>CAZDOX010000241.1:0-1546 GCA_964507155.1 uncultured Lachnospiraceae bacterium | reverse complement strand
TCATCGCGTTTCGCTTGAAAAGTCGCGGTGAATATGGTATAATATACGCGGCGTATAATATGTGCGAGCAAAGCGTAGCCGCGTATCGAGAATTTCGCAAGGCGAAATTCTCCCATAGGACCAAAAAATTATGATATAAAATAATGAAAACAAAAAATTCAATCGAACGGGGGGTGTGCCTTAGCATGAGACATTTTAAAATATCGGTTGCCGGATTATACGTGACCGTATCGGCGCGCGGCGCACTGACGTACGATTTGTGCCGCTCGTATTTGACGGACGCCCCGTGGTCCGACATCACGTTGTATGCAACTCCCAAGGAAATGGAAAAAAAGCGCGCCTCCATGCCCATGCCGATGACCGACGAGCAGGCGGAATGTCTGGTGCTCAGCGATCAACTCAGCCTGAAATTGTTGCCCTTTCAAGCCTTTTTGCTGCACGCCGCCGTCATGGTCAAAGACGATTGCACCTACGCGTTTTGCGCGCCGCGCGGCGTGGGAAAAACGACGCACGTAACCATGTGGGAAAAGGCGTACGGTTCTTCGTCCGTTACGATCATCAACGGAGACAAACCGATCATTCGGCGAGCAAAAGACGGCGTTTTTTATGCCTACGGAACCCCCTGGTGCGGCAAAGAACGGCGCGGCACTCCGATCGGCGTCCCGCTTCATTGCATCACGTTTATCGAACGGGACACGATCAATCGCGCGCTGCCCGTAACGCACGCGCAGTATGTGGATCGGTTGATCGGCCAAGTGGTTTTCCCGGCGGATCCTACATCGATGAACCGCGGTGCGGCACTGCTGGCGGATTTGATTCGTTCGGTGCCGGCAGCGATCGGACATTGCAATATGACGCCAGAGGCTGCTCTAGTCGTCCACGATTTTTGGCAGGATCGACCGAAGCAACAGACGACGCCGCAGGGGCAGATCCGATCAACGAAAAACTAAAACAAGAAAACAGGCGACATGCAACGATTGTTGATGCCGTCTGTTTTTGATTTTTCTGCGACAATGCAGTCGGTTCAGTATTGGTATTTTTTTCGTTTGGTCAGGTAAAACACGACCGTGACCAGCATAGCTGCCACCTCGGCGACAAGCAGCGATGCCCAAACGCCGTCCACATCAAAGAATATCGGAAGAAGCAGCACGGCGATCATTTGGAAGACCAAAGTCCGCAAAAAAGAGATGGCGGCGGACACGCCTCCGTCGTTCAGCGCAGTGAAAAACGAAGATCCGAAAATGGAAAATCCGCTGAACAAGACACCGACGGCATAAAAGCGAAAGGCGCGAACGGTCATTTGAATGAGCGTGGGATTATTGGCAACCGCGTCGCTGCCCAAGAAAAATTTTGCAATCGGTTCTGCCAAAACAAAGGCGATCACCGCCAAAGCCATGCCGGTCAGTATGGTAATCCAATTGCTCTTTTTAAAAAGACTTTTCAACTCGCGCGTGTCGCCCGCACCGTAATGGAAGCTGATCACCGGCGCCACGCCGATCGCGTAGCCGAGAAACACGGCGGCAAAAATAAAGCCGACGTACATCAC
>CAZDOX010000240.1:0-1563 GCA_964507155.1 uncultured Lachnospiraceae bacterium | reverse complement strand
GACCCGATATGTGGAGCACCCGGGACTACTGGCTTTTGAGAAAAAGTTGCGCGACTTGGGACTTTCCGTTTACCGCCACTATGATATTCCCGGCTATCCGAACGACATCCAAACCATTGTCAGCGACGACGGGTACGGAAAAAACGAATACATCGAAACGTCTCGTTCCCTGGTGGTGGTCACAGCGCCCGGCCCGGGAAGCGGAAAAATGGCAACTTGCCTTTCCAACTTGTATCATGATCACAAACGGGGAATCCGCGCCGGATATGCCAAATTTGAAACTTTTCCTATCTGGAATCTCCCCCTCAATCATCCGACCAACATCGCCTATGAGGCGGCTACCGCGGATTTGAACGACATGAATATGATCGACCCGTTCCACCTGGAAGCGTATGGGGTCACGACGGTCAACTATAATCGCGATATTGAAATTTATCCGGTTCTTCGTGCGATGTTTGAGAAAATGCTCGGCGAATGTCCGTACAAATCCCCGACCGACATGGGGGTTAACATGGCAGGGAACTGTATCTTTGACGATCAAGCGGTTCGCCGTGCGTCCGAGCAGGAAATTTTGCGCCGCTATTATGCCGCGCTGTGCAATCGCCGACGCGATATGGGCAGCGATGCCGAGGTGAATCGCATCAAAACACTGATGCAGCAAGCCGGCGTGACCATCGATCAACGTCCCTGCGTGGCGGCTGCGGTGAACCGCGCTGCGCAAACCGGACAACCGGCGGTTTCCATCGAACTGCAGGACGGTTTTTTGGTGACCGGAAAAACCACCCCTCTGCTCGGCGCGTCTTCCGCCTGCCTCCTCAATGCGTTGAAAAAAATGGCGGGAGTGCCCAAGGAGATCAAATTGATTTCCCCGGAAATTTTGGAGCCGATTCAGAAATTAAAAATCAATCATTTAGGCAACCACAATCCGAGATTACATACCAACGAGGTGCTCATTGCGCTTTCCATCTGCGCGACAACCGACGAGCATGCGGCTCGTTGCATGGAAATGCTGCCGATGCTGCGTGAGTGTGAGGTACATTCCTCGGTGCTGCTTGCCTCGGTCGATGAAAATGTGTTCCGTCGCCTCGGCTGCAACCTGACTTGTGAGCCGGTGTATCAAACCAAAAAATTGTACCACCGTAAATAAATCGACGAATCCTATCAGCCCGGTATTTACCCTCCCATTACGATTTTGTGAGACTTCTTGCAAAAAATCGAAAAATCCTCTTGACAAAGCCGTCGTTCTCTGTTATACTATTCCTACAAGTAGGAATGGTATAACTCCGCTAAATTACAAAAAAAGGAGTACGCTATGCCTAACCCTTCCGGAAAACATATTTACGGATTGCCGAAAGGCAAACATATTTTTGGCACAGTTAAGGTCGGAGAAAAGGGCCAAATTGTCATCCCCAAGGAAGCAAGAGAGCTTTTTTCCATTCATGCCGGCGATACGCTGCTCGTTCTGGGCGACGAACACCACGGCATTATTGTCACCAAACCTGACGTCATGAACAATGTCGCCCGCGGTATTTTTCGCAGTATGGAAGATCCGAAAGGAGAATA
>CAZDOX010000239.1:0-1635 GCA_964507155.1 uncultured Lachnospiraceae bacterium | reverse complement strand
GGATAGGAACTTCTTGAAAGAAGTTCCTCCCCAGACCCCTCTTCAAGAACTTTTTGATAACAAGATGGCAGCTGTTCCGTTGGCAGCGCGAAAAACTTTAGCAATCTTACCGTCAACCGCCGAGGGGTCGTCAGGGGAGCTTGCTCCCCTGACAAGAAAAACTAACGACACCCCCTCGCCCGCGTGCGGGAGAGGGGGCAGGGGGTGAGGGCGGCACATCACCTAACTACCGGCTACCGCCCAGCCAAGGAGGTGGGGGCAGGGCGGAAACTTCGGCGTCCCACGATGGTTCCGCCCCCGCGAGAAAGACGGCAGAATCCGCACCCCTTTTCAAGAATTTAAAAAAAGAAAAAATCATCCGAAACGAAAGGACTATCTTGAGCATGCATCTAAAAAAAACGGCAAAGGAACGAACGTTTCGCGCCCTGATTCCGGGAAGTTTCGATCCGATCACGACGGGACATCTGGATGTAATTCGACGCGCTGCCGCTATGTTTGATGAAGTGGTGGTGGCGGTCATGACCAACGACATGCGCGCTTACGTTGCCGACGCGGCAGAAAAAAAGTACTTGTTTTCCATGGAGGAACGAAAAAAATTGGCAGAGCTGGCTTGCGAACCGTGGGAAAACGTACGCGTGATCGCGTCCGACGCTCGTTTGATCGACCTTTTTGACGCGCTGGAGGCAACGATGATTGTCAAAGGCGTACGCAACCCGGAAGATTTTTCATACGAGCAGCAGCACGCGCATTGGAACCGCGCGCACAATTCGCGGGCAGAAACGCTCTATTTGCCCGCCGATCCCGCTTACGACGCGATTAGTTCGACGCGCGTTCGATCGGCGATCGCCTGCGGCGAGCGATGGGATGACTTGGTTCCGCCAAAGGTCGCGGAAGCCATCGCCGCATGGCAAAAAAACAAAAATAAAAACAAAAATAAGAAAAGCGAGGGGGCGATGTCTTGAATTTTGATCGATACAAGCGCCCCGAAACGCGGCAAAAAGAGCGAGTGCTGCGCCCGACCAACTGTGAAAGCTGCGTTTACTATGACTATGATGAAGACGCAGACGCTTACGTCTGCATGGTCAATTTGGATGAGGACGAGCAAATCCGGTTTCTGTCCCGCCAAACGGCGCGCTGCCCGTACTACCGATATTACGACGAATATAAAAGCGTGCAAAAGCAAAATTAACGGAAAAAGTCCCAATTTCTTTTCGATTGGGCGCATTTTACATTTTTCTGTTGACTTTTTGGCCAAAATGGGATATAATGTAAGCATATCGGGCGCTATCGTTGATCCGATGTAATTATGCTGTTCACAAAGGAGTATTTCATTATGATTCGCTTAGGTGTTGATTTGGGCGGCACCAATATTGCCGTCGGCGCAGTAGATGAAAATTATCGGATTATCCACAAAGACAGCCTCCCCACCGGAGCTACCCGCCCCGCCGAGGAAATTGTCGCCGACATTGCCAAGCTGTGTCGCCAAGTGGTCGCTGACGCCCATTTGACGCTTGCAGACGTTGCCTCCATCGGCATTGCCGCACCCGGAACTGCCGACAGCTCCGCCGGCGTGGTGGAATATGCAAACAATTTACCTTTCCGCCATTTCCCCATCGCTGCCCTGCTTCGCGAGCA
>CAZDOX010000238.1:0-1643 GCA_964507155.1 uncultured Lachnospiraceae bacterium | reverse complement strand
ATTGTAAAGCGCTTGTATAAGCTGCGCCAGCATAACCGGCGGAGCCATTTTGAAAAGAATACGGCTGATTTTCTCTTTGCCGAAATCGTAGCTTGATTGCTTTGGTTCGCCCATGGGTTTATTTTTTCAACTTCTCAACAAAATCTGTCATCATTTCACTGATTTTGATGTTTTGCGGGCATACCGCTTCGCAGGATCGGCACCCGAGACAAGCGGACGGCTTTTTGTCATCCGGCAGGGCGCCGATGGCCATCGGTGCCAAAAATCCGCCGCCGGTGTAGGTATGTTCGTTGTAAAGTTCAATCAGCGCGGGAATATCCAATCCCATCGGGCAGTGCGATGTGCAATAGCGGCATGCGGTGCAGGGCAGAGAACTCTTGGCGGTCATAGCCTTGGCAATGCCGAACAAAGTTTCCGTTTCCGCTGCGCTCAAGGGTTGATCGATCGCGTATGTTGCGATATTTTGCTTCAGTTGCTCCATATCGGACATGCCGGACAGCGTGACCGTAACGGTGGGAACGGATTGTAAAAAGCGAAATGCCCATTCCACGGCGCCGGTTGCGGGACGAAGCTTTTGCAGCGTTTCCAGATATTCCGGTTCGATGGAAGCTAACTTTCCTCCGCGAAGCGGTTCCATCACCCAGATCGGAATGTTCCATTCGTTCAGCAATTCCACTTTCGCTTTGGCGTTTTGCATGGTCCAATCCAACCAGTTGAGCTGAATTTGACAAAATTCCATATCTTTGCCGTAAGCGTTTAAGAAACGCTTTGTGGTATCGAGCGTACCGTGCACGGAAAAGCCGAGGTGGCGAATACGACCGTTTTTCTTTTGCTCCATCAAATAGTCGTAGATATGATACTTGGGGTCGAGATAAGCGTCGATATTCAGTTCGCACACGTTGTGGAATAAGTAAAAATCGAAATAATCCACGCGACACTTTTTTAATTGAGTTTCAAAGATTTCCTCCACTTTGCCCATGTTGTCCAAATCATATCCGGGGAATTTGGAAGCCAAGCAAAAGCTGTCGCGCGGATATTCGCCAAGAACTTCGCCCATGACGAGCTCGGAGTTCCCGTTATGATACCCCCAAGCGGTATCGTAATAATTCACCCCATGTTCCATGGCGTACGCGACCATGGTGCGGACGGCGTTTTTGTCGATTTGCGTGTGGTCGCCGGCGCACACGGGCAATCTCATACACCCCATGCCGAGCGCGGATAGTTGCATTCCTTGAAAGTTTTTGTAAATCATGTTGTTTTCATCCTCTTGACCGTTTTTTCGCTTGAGAAGTGCTTCGCCCTCAAGCGTTTTGTATTGCGTATATTGTATCACAAAGTATCGGGTTTGGCAAGACGTTTTGTGAAAAAGTTTCTCGGTTTATTGAAAACGGCCAAAGACGGCAGAGCGCGGTCGACGGGGTGATATGCCGGGGAAGTGGGATTATTTTTTTTCGACTTGCTCCGTTGCATATTGCCTCAGAGCACAAAATATCGCATACGCAACCCGATTTTGGTAAGACTCGGTGCTAAGCGCCGCACATTCTGCCGGGTTGGACAAAAAACCACATTCGACCAAAACGGCGGGCGAACGGATTTCTTTCAGCAAAAAAATATCCTGACCGACTTTGGTGGCGCGGTGATTG
>CAZDOX010000237.1:0-1667 GCA_964507155.1 uncultured Lachnospiraceae bacterium | reverse complement strand
GTCCTCCACCGTCAAATCATACAGCATTTTGTACGCCACCAACGGGCGATACGCTTCTTTTGCCAGATACCGATGGTTGTTTTCCAAAAAGCCGTCCGACCAAATCATGCCGGGTTGATCGGAGAGCAGTTCCAAAAACATGGTCATTCTTTCGTTCACCTGCGTAAAGGTCAGCTGATCCAGCGGCATATTTTTCTGCGTACTGGTAATGTATAGGAAAAAATGCGGATCGCGATCGCGCGACACGTACAGCAAATACATCAGTAACGCGGTCATGATCAGCAGCAGTACGCCGATGATGCGATCGATGACTTGCCGATACGGCACCTCGTCGGTCACCGATGCGACAAACACAAAAATCGACGCGATAAAACAAACGGCAGCCAAGGTCAAAACGATTACGGGAAAATATCGTTTCATTTTATAGTTTTTCATTGAAATTCTCGCCCTCTCCATGATATTCACAAATAGTATAGCACAAAAGCGAGAGGATTTCAATAACTTTCACACAATATTTTGTTAATTTTTAATGAAGCGATAATCGGGAAAGCGCAAAGCACAACGCCGCCCCGATCGCAAGTGGCAGCAGGGCAGAGAGCACGGTGAAGCGGATTGAGCGGCTTTCTTTGTATATGGTGGACAGCGTCGTTGCGCAAGGAAAATGAAACAGCACCAAAATCATGGTGCAAAGCGCGACGCCGCGATTCCACCCCGCAGCAAGCAAAACTTCCCGCAACTTGGCGTACGCGCTCAACGGTTCGATGACCGTGCCGTTGCGGTATAACATCAAGAGCAGCGGCAAAAATAATTCGTTCGCGGGGAATGAGAGCAACAGCGCCAGCAAAATGACGCCGTCGACGCCAAGATACGCGCCGGGTCCTTGCAGCGCGCCGCTCAGATGACCCAGCAGCGAATGTTCGCCGATCGTGATATGGGAAAGTCCCCATACGACGGCGCCGGCGGGAGCGGAAATCCGAATCGCGCGCAGCATGATTTTCAGCGTGCGATCCAAAATCGAACGGACGAGCAGCTGTCCCCAGCGCGGGCGGCGATACGGCGGCAATTCCAAGACAAACGAGGAATCCTCCCCCCGCAGAAACGTGCGCGAGAGCGCGTAGGACGTTCCCATGCTGATCGCAAGCGAGAGACACAAGCACAGAAGCAACCCGAGCGCCGATACCGCCGCGTCCAAGCAGCCGAACGTGAAAAACAGCGTGATCAGAAGACTCAACGTCGGCAGCCGCCCGTTGCACGGGACAAAACTGTTGGTCAGCATGGCGATTTTCCTCTCGCGCGGCGAATCGATAATGCGACACCCCATGACGCCCACGCTGTTGCACCCAAGTCCCATGCACATGGTCAGCGCCTGCTTGCCGCACGCCCGACAGCGGGCAAACGGTCGATCCAGCAAAAAGGCAACGCGCGGCAAATATCCCAAATCCTCCAGCGCGGAAAATAGGGGAAAGAAAATCGCCATCGGCGGCAGCATGACCGCAATCACCCAAAAGACCGTTCGTATGACGCCGCCAAGCAGAAAATCTTGCCACAGCGTCGGCATCCGACACGCGCCGCCAAGCTGCCTTAGTCCATTCTCCACTTGCCCAAGACCTGCCGCCAGTGCGTCGGAGATGAGGTTCGCGCCCACCATGGTCAGCCACAAAATGCCT
>CAZDOX010000236.1:0-1684 GCA_964507155.1 uncultured Lachnospiraceae bacterium | reverse complement strand
GATGACAATGGCCAATTGCAGCTTAAAATCCTTAAAGTAGGACAGCATGCGCGTCAGCGTCCCGGCTTTTTTGGTGCAGTGTTCGCAAATGCGCCGTTGCTGATCGGCGTATACCGTGCCGCACTTGGGACATTTGGCGTTGAATTGCTCAAAAATCGGATCATCTTCGGCAACCGGCTGCCCGTCGTATAGTCGCTCCCAGATATTGACAAATGCCAGCAGCTTGCGCTTGCAAGCGTTGGTGCAATACCCCAGAATGACCGTTTCTCCGCCGATATGATAGTCGGCAAGCGCCGCTTTGAACGCATTTTCGTCGTCTTCAAAATCGGCTTTTTTAGGGAGCGGCCCGTGCCCTTCCGGGTAACGGTGGGCAAGGATTCTGTTGGAGGTGGTGAAGTTATCGATGTAGGGTTCGGTTAGCGTTGCTGTGTCGTGGGCGACCAGCGTTTTTGCTGCCGGGTCCAAACACCAGAGCATGCGCGCGCCCTCACCGAGCAGCAGGTAAGTCTCTCCGAAATTTCCGTCAAAGTTCAAATCCAATCGCAGCACAACGGCGATCTGTTCCGGGGTGATGGCATGAGATGCAAGCAAGGAGTCGGCGTCTTGCGGCAACTTGTCCAAGGGTAACATAGATCAGTCACATCCTTTCATAGCGGCAGAAAAAAGCGGGCAGGGGCGATCGTTCGGATCGTTCGCAGCGCGAGATACGCCGACGCGGGTCGTTTCCCTGCGTAACGTCAAAAGCAAATCGGCATGGGTTATTTACTTTGTTATATGATACCACACTTTTGAAAAAAAGCAAGGGGTTTGGCGAAATTTCTTCAAATTTTTTTCAAGTGAATTTCACAAAGAAAACACGAGGGGAGATTTTTTTGAGAAAAAATGAAAAAACTATTTACAAATGGAAAAACATCGTGTATAATAGTTATAATAGTAAAAAAGTCCTGCGCGGCAAGGTCCGGCAGGGCGAGGAAAGGAAGTAATTAATAATGAAGAAGACAGATATTGAAATTGCCCGCAAGCAAGCGGCGGAGGTATATGCGAAAGCGGGGATTGTGATGAATCCGGACGAGTTGGCAAACATCGAAGTAGCCGATTTCGGACTCAATGACATCTATCATACGGGACTTTTGCTGGTTACCTACGTAAACACGGATCGTTACTGCGGAAAAGAGATGGTTTTGCTGCCCGGCATGACCTGCCCGGAGCACATTCACGCGCCGCTTCCCGAGAAGAACTACATTGGCAAGCAGGAGACTTTCCGCTGCCGTTACGGGAAGGTATATTTGTACGTAGAGGGAGAGCCGACGCCCAACCACCATTGCCATCCGGTCAAAGAAGATACTTGCTACACGGTATTCCACGAGATCGTGCTCAATCCCGGTGAGCAGTACACCATCGCTCCCAATACGCGTCACTGGTTCTCGACCGATACCGAGTCGGTAATTTCCGAGTTTTCTTCGCCCTCGTTTGATGAGTTGGATATTTTCACCGATAAAGATATTCAGCGTATTCCTACGATCGACGATTGATCAAAATGAAAAAATGAAATAGAAATAAATACAGCGGGGAAACGCTTTCTTTCGGAAGTTTTCCCCGCCGTTCTCTTGGGGGAGCGAAATCTCTCATACGCCGAAGTTCCCGCCCCCGCGCCCCCACCTCCTTGGCTGGGCGGTTGACGGTA
>CAZDOX010000235.1:0-1698 GCA_964507155.1 uncultured Lachnospiraceae bacterium | reverse complement strand
ATAAAAAATTCTTGAAAAGGGGTGTGGGGAAAAACTTCTTTTAAGAAGTTTTTCCTCGCCGTACTCCCGCCTAAAACCGAAAATACAAAAACGGGTTGTAAGAAGAATCCACCAGATAAGCGGTGCAGATGATCAGCGCGGCAAGGCACAGCAGCAGTCGCACCGGCTCAAGTCCGGAAAACTTCTCGCTCAAACGCTTGAAAATGCGGCGCGGAAGCGGCGTTGAGCCAATCGCCAACACCAACAGCAGCAACAAAGCGTGACATAAATCATACCACACCGTCGCGTTGGCAAACGGCGCGCCGCCGAACATCGCGGAAAGGTAGGCAAACGCGTGCGCCGCGTCCAACGTCGCCGCAGAGCCGTCGAACACAAAAAGGTAAAAACTGAACAACGCGACCGCCAGCGTCCAAACGTGCCCGACGGCAGCGGGCAGGCGATTCAGCACTTTGCCAAAGAACAGCCGCTCCATGGCAAGCACCAAGAAAAAGAAAAACCCCCACAAAACGAAATTCCAGCTGGCTCCGTGCCACAATCCGGTCAGCAACCACACAATCAGCATATTCACATAGGTTCGTCCTCTGCCACGACGATTTCCGCCGAGCGGGATATAGACGTAGCTGCGAAACCAGGAAGATAGCGTGATGTGCCAGCGGCGCCAATAATCGGTAACCGATCGGGCAATAAACGGGTAGTGAAAGTTTTCCGGGAAATGAAAGCCGAAGATCCTCCCCAGACCAACGGCCATATCGGAATAACCGGAAAAATCAAAATAAATTTGAAACGTATAAAAAATCAGACCAAGCCACGCGCCAAGCGTCGTTTGTTGCGCCGCGGACACGTCGCGAAAACGTTCCCACATGACGCCGGCGCTGTTGGCAAGCAGGACTTTTTTGGCAAGGCCGCACAAGAAAATTTGCGTTCCTGCGTTGATATCCTCCATATGGTGCGCGCGGTGCTGCAATTCGTGCTCCACGTCCGAGTAGCGGACGATCGGACCGGCAATCAGCTGCGGGAACAGCGTGACGTAGGCGCCGAATGTGATCGGATTTTTCTGCGCCGCCACCTCGCCGCGATACACGTCAATCACGTAGGACAGCGCCTGGAACGTGTAAAACGAAATGCCGATCGGCAGCGTCACTTGCAGCGACGGCAAAAAAGAGAGCGCGGGGATCAAGCGAAGATTGTCCAGCACAAAATTGGCATATTTGAAAAAGGCAAGCAGACCGAGATTGAACACAATCGCGGCGATTAACGTCATTCGCTTGGCGCGACGGCGCGCGGTTCGATCGAAATAAGCAATTGCCGCGCCGGCGGTTTGGTCCACCAATATGGTGGCGATCATCAAGAAAACGTAAATCGGCTCGCCCCAGCCGTAGAAAATCAAGCTGGTCAGCAGCAGCACCGGGTTACGCCAGCGCGGCGGGACGAGAAAATACAGCGCCAGTGTGGCGATAAAATAAGCAAATAAAAATTCCAGCGATGAAAATAACACGAACGCTCGGTCTCCTTTCTAAGCTTTGGTTTTTACATGCCCCTTTTCAAGAACTTTTTGCCAAGGGGCATGGTAGCTGCCGTTTAGATTGGCAAGGCGCCGCCCTCACCCCCTGCCCCCTCTCCCGCACGCGGGCGAGGGGGTGTCGTTAGTTTTTCTTGTCAGGGGAGCTGCGCTCCCCTGACGACCCCACGGCGGTTGAC
>CAZDOX010000234.1:0-1715 GCA_964507155.1 uncultured Lachnospiraceae bacterium | reverse complement strand
GCAAATCCGGCTCGGCAATGGTAATAATCGCGCCCAGCACAAAGCAAATCACAAGAGGAAGCGCGATTCGCTTGGATTTACCCAGCTGGACGCCGATTCCCTCGCCAAGGGGTTGCATGGACATGCCGGACCCGATGGTAAATAGGCCCATGCCGACAATTAACAACAAAGTTCCGAATAAAAACAGAACCAAAATCCCCGCTTGCAGGGGGGCAACCGAAATGCTCAAGAGAAGCACAATGGCAAAAATGGGAATTACCGATTGCAGCGACTCTTTCAAAGCTCCGCCGAATTGTTTGATCAACGTATGATATCCTCCGATATAGTTAGATTTATGTCGCTATATCCCTGCTGCAGAATGAAAGTAAAACACTTCTTGTCAATTATATAGTACACAAAACTATTATAGCAAAACCGCGCATTCCATGCAAGAGTGCGCGGCGTTTGTTTACAAAAATGTTACGTTTTTTCTTGCGTTATCGGATCAAACGATGCGGGATTCTCATGGTCCGACAGATCCGGCGGAGAGAGCGAAATTCGCTCGCGGGTGAACCCTCGACCATGTACCTCTCGGATTTGTGTGATAGTGATAAATGCGTTTTCGTCTACGGCTTGAATGATGGCGGTTGCCGCGTGCAGTTTGCGCTTGGGGATAATGCAAAGGACGCCGGGTTGTTCGCGGCGATTGCGCCCGGTTTCCGCCAGTAGCATGGTGACTCCCGCTTCCAGCTCCGCCAAAAGGCGATGACGAACCATCTCGTGGTGCGGCGTCATGACAAAAATTTGTATTTGAGACGTGCCCATAACCATAACTTGGTCCAACACCAAAGATTCGATCACCAACAGCAAGATGCCGTATAGGATATCCTCCGGTGTGGCAAACAGTGCCTGCCCGCCGATGACCATCAAGTCGACAACCCACACGCAGATCGACACGGGAAGGTGAAACCATTTGTGCGCGACCAAGCACAGCACATCCACTCCTCCGGAGGATGCGCCGATTCGCATGACCATGCCCAGCGCAACGCCGAGCATGCCGCCGGCAAACAACGTCGCCAGCAGCATATTGTCGGTGATGGTGACCAGCCAATCCATTTGTTGGAATAACCCTAAAAAGATCGGATAAAGGAACGAGCTGGCGACCGTTGCCAAGAAGAACTTTTTTCCCAGCACGATCAATCCCAAAAGCAGCATGAGAAGATTAAAAATCAGGACAATGGTGGCGGTATCCAGGGGCAAAACGGTTGCCAGAACAATTCCGATACCGGTTGCGCCGCCCATCAGAATATGGTGAGGAATGACAAATGCCGCGACCAAAAAAGCGACGGCTGCGTTGCCGATCAGTAAAATACCGATTTCTTTTGCCCATTTCAGCCATGATGCGTGACTTGATGTTTTCATATGTCCGTGACTTTCGCCGAGCGAAAGCCTCCTTTCTTACGTCTTACGTTCGTTTGGATTGACCGCCCTGCGTGAGAAAAAGCGCAAACGGTGGTTATAGTATGTCCCGGATAGGGAACTTTTTTTAAAAATTCCGATTTTTCAAAAATAGTTTTTGAGCAAATCCGATCGGCAGCAGGTACTTTACCATGATCCGGGCGTCGTTTGACGGAGCAGAATGATGACGTGCCCGGATTCTTTCGCTCGTATCTACCTTTTTCCCTCACCCCCTGCCCCCTCTCCCGCACGCGGGCGAGGGGGTGTCCTTAGTTTTT
>CAZDOX010000233.1:0-1735 GCA_964507155.1 uncultured Lachnospiraceae bacterium | reverse complement strand
CAACATCAATCTTGCCAGCTCACCGCCGGAAGCAATTTGAATAAGCGGCATAAAATCTTGCCCTGGGTTGGTTGCAATCAAAAATTCCACATCGTCACAACCGGTGGGCGTAAAGGAACCCGTTGGGCGAACGGAAACCGCAAAACGCACTTTCGGCATATCCAAAAAAGCCAATTCCGCCCGCACTCTCTCCGTAATCTCTTGGGCAAGCCGCTGCCGCAAATCGGTCAAACGACCGGAGGCCGCCGCGCAATCTTGCTCCAACTTTGCCAGACGAGAACTCAGCTCGTCCACACGCTCTTGCGAATGAGACAGCGTTTCCAATTCCTGCTTGGCGCGCTCCGCAAAGGCAATGACATCCTCTACACGCTCGCCGTATTTTCGCTTTAAGCGAGATATTTGCTCCAATCGATTCTCAATCGCATCCAGCGCTGCGGTCGGATCGTCGTACATTTCTTCTTCATCACAAAACGCGCGAACTTGTTCGGCAATATCCCGCACGTCATACATCACGCTGTCCAGCTGCTCAGCCAATGGCAGCGCAGCGGGAATCAGCAAGGACAACTGGCGCAGCGCCGCCCCGCTTCGTCCCAGCAAATATACCGCCGACCCGTTTTTTTCTTTTGCATCCAACGCCGTGGTCACCAACGTCACTTGCTTGATGATCTTTTCCGCGTTTTGCAACTTAACGCGCTTGGTCAGCAGCGCCTCTTCCTCGCCGGGTTTCAACTTAGCCTCACCGATATCGCGGATTTGATACGCCAGCATATCGGCACGGCGCACCCGTTCCGCGTCGGATGTTTTTAAGGACGAAAGTTCTGCGCGGCAATCACTCCACGCTTGGTATGCTTTGGTGTAGTCATCCCGCAGGGCCGAAGTTTCCCCCATCGCGTCCAGCAACTGCAAATGCGATGACTTTTGCAACAATTTTTGATTATCATTTTGTCCGTGAATGTTCAACAAAAGCGCCCCAATGTGTCGCACCGTGGTGGCGCTGACCGGTCTTCCGTCCACTCGAAATAGACTTTTTCCCTCTGCCGTAACATTTCTGCTGACACTCACCGTGGGATCGGCGTCGTCCATGGGGATTCCGACTTCGCGCAGCTGTGCCGTCACCTCCGGCGTCAAGTGAGAAAAGATCGCGCTGACATATGCCGAGTCCTCTCCGGCGCGAATCATCTCTCGTTTGAATTTTCCTCCCAGCAAGAGATTGACGCTGTCGATCAAAATCGATTTCCCCGCGCCGGTTTCACCGGTCAGGACAATCAATCCATCCGTCAATTCGATATCCACGCATTTGATTACAGCAAAATTTTCAATATGCAACGCTTGCAGCATAATCTTTCCCTTTCTGCGGCTTTTGCGGCTTCTGCGGCAAAATTCAAACTTGATGTTAAAAAATCAACCGTCAATCATATTGGATAGATAGTTACATAGGCGGTGAGAATCTTCTTCGCTCCGCGTCACGACGATCACCGTATCGTCGCCTGCCACCGATCCCAACATCATGTTATGATAGGTATCGTCCAGAAACAGTGCGACGGCGGAAGCCATTCCGGCGGTGGTTTTTACCACGACATTGTTCATGGCATAAGCAACGCTGACGATAAACAGTGCGTGGTTGGACGTGTTGCGCGGATCTTTGCGCTCGTCGGCGGAAATCCCCTCTCCCCGTGGCAACACATAGCGATAGATCCCCTGCTCCGTTTGAACTTTTACCAAATTCAAAGCGCGA
>CAZDOX010000232.1:0-1762 GCA_964507155.1 uncultured Lachnospiraceae bacterium | reverse complement strand
TTCTTTCAAGAAGTTCCTATCCCGGCGTTTTCTTGCGGGACATTATGATGAACCATTTTTATTATACTCTTTTCTCGGATAAAGTCAATGGGTTCAAGGAAAAAAGCAAAGAGAAAACCCGGCAACAACGCTTTTGGTGGCGCTGCTGCCGGGCCGTTTGTGAATCAGAAAATCTGACCGTCCAGTTTTAGTTTTTCCTTGGGAGGAAACGTCTTGTCGAAAATTTCCGCTTCTTCTTCCCCTACCGCATAGCACGCGGGCGGCGTGTATGTTCCGGAAACGCCGGCGAGATACCCACGCTCCAATTCCTTGCAGAGGAAAAAGGAAGCGTCCGCACCTTGCGGCAAATCATGATAGCGAATGTTGAATTTTTCGGCATAGTCAAAGCCGCTTTTGCCGTAAAAATCAATATTTCCCTCAAAACACACTGCCCCAATGCCGTATGTTACGGCTTTTTCCAACGTGTAGTCCAACAGAATTTTTCCGTACCCTTGGCGCTGAAATGCGGGAGCGATGCAAATCGGTCCCATGGCCGCTACGGGAATATCTCTGCCGTCGTCCGCCCGAATGGCGGCACGAACAAAGACATTCTGCCCGATAAGTCTACCGTCTTTTTCCAAGACATAATTCAGCTCCGGATAAAAATCTTTGTCCTCCCTCATTTCGTGCAGGACATAGTGCTCCAGGCATCCGGGGCGGTACACGTTCCAAAAGGATTCTCTGACCAAGTTTTCTACTTCTCGACGTTCTTCTTTTCGTTCCAAACGAATGGTATAGTCATGTTTATTCATTACTTTAATTTCCTTTCCGCCGCCATGCGGCGGCACAAATCGCTCATGAAATTCACCGGTGTCGCTTGCGACAAAAACGGGCATCAACCAAAGGGCGGCGAGCGCCTTAGTCGTAGCGATCTTTGCGAACTTCCGGGCGGCGTTTGGTCAGCGCCATGATTAACCCGACGGTATTATCGTCAATATCCGGGTGATGATCGTAGCGCGCGCGGTCGTAGGTGGAAAATATCACTTTCTCCTCTTCTTCCAACGCCAGATCCTCGGCAATTTCGTCCGGGGTCATTTGTCGACTAAACCGATAACCGCTGCGGATTCGCTTCAGCATATATTCGGTGTACAGATATCGAACGCGGCGGCAGTTGTCGGTCTGGTCCGCCCATTTCTGATCATTTTTCCATCGTTTTTTGCGATGGGCGCCCTTGTCGCGTTCTTTCCACAAAAACGTTCTCTCATCTTCGCCCCATCCCGCCCAACGGCCGATTCCGAGGAACTTCGCAATTTTGCGCAAGCACCACGCGGGGGTAGTCGCGCGTTTTTTCGACCAAGGACGTGATATACCCCATCAATTCACGGCAAATATAGACGTTGGGCAGCAGAGCGATCGCTTGCTGCAGCTCTTCTGCGGTGACGACGCTTTCCAGCGAGGAGAGCGGACTTGCTTTGTCGAATCGGGCAAGAATATCCACGCTCTCTTCGTGCGAGGGATAGTCCATGCTGCCTTTCATCAAAAAGCGGTCCAATTGCGCCTCCGGCAAGGGGAACGTTCCCATGCTCTCCACCGGGTTTTGCGTGGCAATGACCATAAAGGGCACGGCGAGCGGGTAGGTCTTGCCGTCGATGGTTGCCTGCGCTTCTTCCACACATTCCAGCAAGCCGGATTGTGTTTTGGGCGTTGCGCGGTTGATTTCGTCCGCCAAGACGATATTGGCAAAAATCGGACCGGGGATAAATTCAAATTCCGATTTTTTCAT
>CAZDOX010000231.1:0-1765 GCA_964507155.1 uncultured Lachnospiraceae bacterium | reverse complement strand
ATTTTTCTTCATGACATCGAATACCCCCGCGACTGCCGAGCAGAGTGCACCGCTCGGTCGCTTTTTTCGCGTCGCATTGACGCTTGCTATTCCCATCGCACTGCAAAATCTGTTGACTTCATGCGCTTCGCTCGTGGATACCGCTATGGTGGTCCCCCTCGGGAATGTCGCAGTTTCCGCGATCGGCGCCGCCGGACGCTTTCCTTTCTTGATTAACGTGGCTTGTTTTGGTCTTTCCTCCGGCAGCGCGACCATGATTTCCCAATATTGGGGCGCCAAAGATCGCGCGGGGATTCATCGCACTTTCGGGATGCTGCTCTCCATTGCCACCGTGCTGGCTGTTGCGATCGGAACGTGCTTGTTTTGTATTCCCGAAACGTTGATGCATATTTTTAAAGACGACGCCGAGGTCATTGCGCTGGGGGCGCAGTATTTAAAAATATTCAGCTTCGGAACGCTGCTGACCGTCTACAATCAGCTCATCGGTGCTGCGCTTCGTGCTACGGAGCAAGTGATGGTTCCGTTGATCTCTTCTGTTTTTTCGGTAGTGGCCAACGCGTTTATGAATTACTGCCTGATTCAGGGACATTTCGGCTTTCCTGCGTTGCAGCTGCGCGGCGCCGCCATCGCAACGGTAATCGGAATTTCCGTTCAGTTTCTTATTTTGCTCGGCTATCTCTTGCTTTCACGTAACGCGCTGCGCGCGCCGATTCGCGCGTATTTCCGCTGGGATTTTACATTCATCCGCCGCTATGCGAAAATTGTCTCTCCCGCTTTTGCCAACGAGGTCCTTTGGAGCGTCGGAACCAATGTCTACATTATGGTCTTGGCGCGTCAGGGCAACGATTATCATGCCGGATATACCGTGTTTGAAACGGTTCAGCAATTGTTTTTCGTCTTTTTTGCGGGAATTTGTCATGCATGTTCCATCATTGTCGGGAAAAAAGTTGGTGAGGGCAATCACGCTTTGGCAAAAAATTACGCCAAGCGCTTTTTGATCATGACGCCTTTGATGGGGATTGTTTGCGGGATTTTGATTATTTTGACTCGCAATCCCATCCTCGGTTTGCTGGATTTGGAAACCGAATTGGCACGGCAAACCGCTGCCGGATGTTTGATGGTTTATGCTCTATGGTTGGGTTTTCGCATGGTTCCGTACACCGGTGTATGCGGGATTTTCCGCGCGGGCGGCGATACGGTCACCGGGTGCTTTTATGAACTGGGCACGATGTATTTGTTCAGTATTCCCATGGTTGTGTTACTCGGATCGTTTACGTCGATTCCGTTTGTTCTTTTGGTCCTTTGCATGTATGTGTGCGAGGACTTGCCCAAGGCAATTCTGTGCGTGCGGCACTATATCAGCGGAAAGTGGATTAAGCAAATTACCGATACTCCCGATTTGTTGCGGGAACGCCAAAGCGAAAAATCTGATAGGAAAGGATAGATCAACATCATGAGTGAAACAATCCAAACAATGAAAGAATGCACACGGGGGAAATTTATTTGCCCGGTGACAAGGAAATTATGAAAGAGCAGTTTGCCTGCTTGGAAAAACTGTATGAGTTTAACCACACCCGCCCGTCGGAATTTGAAAAGCGGCAGGCCATGCTAAAAGAAATGTTCGCGGAAATCGGCGATCATTGTTACATTGAACTGCCGTTCTATGCGAATTTCGGGGGAAAGCACATTCATTTCGGCGAGGGTGTATATTGCAATTTCGGGGTTACCATGGTGGACGATACCCATATTTATGTGGGGGATCATA
>CAZDOX010000230.1:0-1784 GCA_964507155.1 uncultured Lachnospiraceae bacterium | reverse complement strand
CATGCAATCCAAGACGTTTGGCGCGCAGTGTTCCGGCGCGACTTTGAGCTGACCGCTGACGTGATCGGCAACCAGTTTGCGGAAAAACGTATCATCGGGATCGGCAAGCAGATAATCAAATCGAATGCCGGAACGAATAAAGACTTTTTTGACGCGAGGGACTTGCTCGATGGCTTGCAGCAAGCGCACATACTCGCTGTGATCGGCTTTTAAATTTTTGCAAGGCGTCGGTGCCAAGCATTTTTTGTTGGTGCACACCCCATATTGCCGTTGTTTGTCGCAGGCGGGGGCGCGGAAATTGGCGGTAGGTCCGCCGACGTCGTGAATATAGCCTTTGAAATCCGGCAGTTCGGTGATCTTTTTTGCCTCGGATACGCAACTTTCTATGCTGCGGGAACGAACGGTTCTTCCTTGGTGAAACGCCAGTGCGCAGAAATTGCAGGCACCGAAACAGCCGCGATTATGCGTAATGGAAAATTTGACTTCTTCAATCCCGGGGACGCCGCCGGCAGCACGATAGGAGGGATGGGCGTCGCGCACATACGGCAGCGAATAAACGCGATCTAATTCTTCGCGTTCCAGCGGGGGCATGGGGGGATTTTGCACCAGCAGTTTGTTGTCGTAGCGTTCCAAGATTGCCTTGCCGGAAATAGCGTCTTGATTTTTATACTGGATGCCGAATGCCTCGGCGTAAGCTTGCTTATCGGTTTTCAATTGATTGTAATCGAATGTGGCGGCAACGGGGAAGTGAATCGGGTCGTCGGGATGGCAGAGGTAGACGGTACCGCGCACATCGCGAATTTTTTTGATGGGAATCCCGCGCGAAAGCAGCTCGGCCAAGCGGAGCAAAATGCTTTCTCCCATACCGTAGGTCAAAATATCCGCGCGAGAATCAACCAGCACGGAACGGCGCACCCGATTGTCCCAATAATCGTAGTGAGCAAATCGGCGAAGGGAAGCTTCCAGACCGCCAAGGATAATCGGCACGTCTCCGTATGCTTCGCGGATGCGATTGCTGTACACAATGCACGCGCGATCGGGGCGCTTGCCCATCACGCCGCCCGCGCTGTAGTAATCATAAGTTCGCTTTCGTTTGGCAACCGTATAGTGCGCGACCATGGAATCGATATTGCCTGCCGTGACCAGAAAGCCCAAACGCGGGCGTCCGTATTCGCGAAATGCGTCGCAACTTTTATAATCCGGCTGCGAGAGAATGGCAACGCGATACCCGGCTGCTTCCAGAACGCGAGAAATGATAGAAACCCCAAAAGACGGGTGATCGACGTATGCGTCTCCGGTGACATAAACGAAGTCCGGGGCATCCCAGCCGCGCTCTTCCATGTCGCGGCGGCATAGGGGGAGAAAATTTGTGGGTAGAGACATAGGTACCTCCAAGATAAAGGAAAGGCAACAGCACGCGGTCCTATTTCGGGAAATCGCGATTGTTGCCTTATGGTGATGTGGCAAAGTTTATCATGCGGTCGAGCCGCGAAAAAATAAATGTCGGATTTTGTGAAATCTCTGTCGCTATTATAGCATGTGCCAAGGACTTTGTCAAGGGAAAAACAAAGTTTTGACCAAAATCAATGGAAAAGACAGAGCCGGACACCGATTTTCGTGAAAACTATTAAAAAAACCCTTGACAAATCGCGATGAATATGATAAAATAAATGCAATATACGTTACTTGCGAAAGGCGGTGAGATCGGAATGGACGACGGCGGCAGTACGGACGTCGGAAACAATATTTGTTTGATACATAAGTGTTTTATCCATAAGTTTCAT
>CAZDOX010000229.1:0-1816 GCA_964507155.1 uncultured Lachnospiraceae bacterium | reverse complement strand
AAAACAAGCCGGCTACAAGGTCATTCTTTCCCATCGTTCCGGTGAAACGGAAGATACAACGCTGGCAGATCTTTCCGTGGCTCTGGGCGCTTCCTATATCAAAACCGGCGCTCCCTGCCGTGGCGAACGCACAGCCAAATATAATCGTTTAAGCGCCATAGAACGGTCTCTCGGAGCCAACGCACGATATGGTCAAAGTTGACCCGATTTTGGCAAATCAAAAACGGAACGCAATAAAAAAGACCGATCAAGCCTCACTTGGTCAGTCTGTTCTTCTATGAACGGATGAAGCCGACCTCCGTCAAAAGGGGATCGGCTCCATTCGGTCCGCTCGCATCACGGCTGACGCTTTGCGTCTATCTTTTTGACAATATTCTCATACGTCAAGCCGTAGCGACCGGCAATATCGCGCGCATAACTCTTTCCGTCCGGTTTGGCACGGTAGATTTTAAACGAGCGCTTGCCCTCTTCTTCAATTCCCGCCACCAGCGTGTCGATGGCAGCGCCGCCACGCGCCGCGGTTCGCTCGGCAATATGATCCAGTTCGGCGGCAAGTTCATGCAAATGCGTGGAAAACAAGCATCGGCATCCGACCAAAGATAATCCCGCCAGCACCTCCGCTGCGATATAAGACGCCTCGTACGAACCCGTCGACGAGAGCGATTCGTCCAGCAAAACCAAGGAATACGGCGTGATATGATCCAAGATTTCACCAAGGCGAGCACACTCCTCACCCAGGCGTCCTTTGTCAATGGTATCCTCCGCTCCGGTGGGAAAATGCGTATAAATCGCATCGGCAGGGCTCAGAGACGCGCTCTCGGCTGGCACAAACATTCCCAGCTGCATCATCGCCAGCGCCATGCCGATGGCGCACGTAATGACGGATTTTCCGCCTCGGTTCGGGCCGGTCAGTACATAAATCGTTGCGTTCTCGTCAAAGGCAATATCGTTTGGCACAATGTCATCGTCAATGCGCAGCGCAACGTCCGGATTGTATAACGCCTTTGCCGAAAATGCTTTTTCTTCCATCGGACGAATATCGGGTCGACACAACGAGCAACCGCGCTGTCGCAGCGCTTTGAGCACCTCGGTACCGCGAACCAAAAATTCAAACTCCGGTAAAAGCGTCAACAGAAAATCGGTGTTTTCCAGCACATACGATTGCACAATGCGCTTCCATGAACGCAAGGACGATTTATACACCTCGTTGATCGCCGAATTAAACGCCAACGACAACGCCATTTTTTGGTTTTCCGATTGACGCTTTCCAAACGGAACCAAGTTGGCAATGCACGTATATTCGTCGTCTTTAAAGTTCAATCGCAATATTTTTTCCAGCACGTCGCCGGAGCGGAACGACTCCGGGTTGATCGACAGCACCCCGGCCTCCGCAGGACGCAGCTGCGCGTCCAAATTCACGCCGATGGTCACGCTTTTGATCTCGCGCACCCGTGCGGTCAGCTCGGACAATTTTTGATTGAGTTCCCGATAATAGTCGCTCTCCGCCAGCTCCATAATTCGATCGGCCAATGTGGTAAATGCCTTTCCCTTGACATTGGCGCGCGCTGCGGACAATCCCTCATGCAACACTTCAATGCCGGAAATATACAGTTCGATCTCGGTCAGAGATGCCAGATAATCCTCCGTGTTGCCGCTATCCGCTTCCAAGCGGCGCAGCTCCATAATATCGGTCAAAACGGGAATCAACTTGAGGAACATGCGCCCCAGAGACTCGTTGTTGAGCATATCCGTAAACGTATCCAGCCGATATTGAATCACCGATGGATCCATGGTGAAAAAATCGGAGAGATCGCCG
>CAZDOX010000228.1:0-1824 GCA_964507155.1 uncultured Lachnospiraceae bacterium | reverse complement strand
CGGCTGTAATTCTTTGCACCACCTCGGAGCAACGCCTATCCCTTTTTATTTATAAAAATTCTTGAAAAGGGGCGCGGGGGAAAACTTCTTTTAAGAAGTTTTCCCCCACATAATCATAATCATTTGGAAACAATTTCTCTTTTCTCCAGCACACGATCGGCAAAGATCAAGGCGATGACCAAAATCAGCGCCGAAATCGCCGACAGCAACTGCTGGCCGTGAATCGGTATGCCCAGAATTTGATTTCCGTTGGCTTGCACCGCATCCAAAATCACCCCGCCGAGCACCGACGCGCCAAATCCGCATAAGCCGCCGACGCTGTTCTTGATGGCGGACGCCTCAACAAAGTACTCACTGTCCACATAGCTGTAGACAATATTCATCATGTTCTGTCCCGTGCCGGCGTAAGAAATGTTGATCACCAGCGTAAAGATAATCACAAAATACCAGTGGCTCGGCGTGGTGAACAAATTGATCAAAAACGCCAACAGCGCGATCCCCATGCCCAGCTTGACGCCCTTGACATAAGAGTGCGCATCCACATAGCGCGCGATCGGCTTGGTCATGCAAAACCTTGCCAGACAACCGGCAACGTTGATCAGCTGTACCACGCCAACCGACAGCAGCAAATCTTTGGTTTTGTACACCCCCATAAACCCAACGGTCATGTACGACGCTGTTTGAATCATCGCGCCGAGAACGACCACGCACAAAAAGCTTTTGTTGGTCAAAAGCAAGCGAACCACCCGGAAAAACGGACGGCTCTTTCCGATTTCTCGTTTCTCCCGCGGCTGATCTTTCATCAACATCAAGCAGATAAAATCGCCCAAATTAAACAAAATAATCATCCCGGCGATGAACAAAAACGCGCCCTCACGATTGCCGGCAGAAGTAAAAGCGCTTACGGTCCAGCCGACGCTCAAGCTGACGACCATCCCCGCCACCAAGGAAATCATCTCTTTGGTTCCCGCAAAATCGGCGCGATAAGTCGGGTTGACATAGGAATTTCCCCATTTAAAAATCACGGAAGTCACCAGATAATTTCCAAAATAGCCGATCATGACGCAGCCGACCGCAGCGGCGGTACGCAGCGACGTGGGAAGGGGCAAAAAGGGCAGCAAATATAGGGCAAAAAAACACATCTGTCCCAAGCAATGCACGACAACGGCGACGCGTTTGACGCGACGAATCCGTTGCACGACGAAAATAGCGACCAGCTGGAACAGAAAAGCGAGGGAAATCAGAGAGGAGATCACACCGATTGCGGCGTCCGAAATATTCATGTACGACAGCAGTTCGGCAAGAAACGCGTCCGCCACCATCAGTGCGACGAAGTACTCAAATGCGCACTCAAAAGTATACGCCCACTTGGATCGAACGAAAGCGGGCGAATGAAAAATCGAAGAATCCATATGACTATCCTTTCGGGGGTATGTAATTCAAAAATGCGGTCGTTCTTTGTTTGCCCTCAATAACATGCCGCGTTGCTTATTTGAAACATATCTCGCTCTACGGGAGAATTTCGCCTTGCGAAATTCTCGGTACGCGGCGATACTTTGTTCGCGTATATTACACGCCGCGTTGCTTGCTTAAAACATATCTCGCTCTACGGGAGAATTTCGCTTTGCGAAATTCTCGGTACGCGGCGATACTTTGTTCGCGTATATTACACGCCGCGTATATTATACCACGCGCGATCATCAAAGTCAATATGATATTCGCTTTGTTGGGGAAATCTTTTCAGCCAGCAGCCGGTAGTTCGGCGAGGCGCCGCCCTCACCCCCTGCCCCCTCTCCCGCACGCGGGCGAGGGGGTGTCCTTAGT
>CAZDOX010000227.1:0-1833 GCA_964507155.1 uncultured Lachnospiraceae bacterium | reverse complement strand
CGCCGCTGTGGACAGCGCGGCGGTTTACGTCAACGCTTCCACGCGCTTTACCGACGGAGGAGAATTCGGCCTTGGGTGCGAAATGGGAATTTCCACACAAAAGCTGCACGCACGCGGTCCGATGGGATTGCAAGAATTGACCACATATCACTACGTCATCAAAGGCAACGGACAAATTCGATGAGCGAGCAATAAAAAATCGGATTGCTGCCGCAAAGGCAAGTCAGGGCAGCGTTCCAAAGTCAAAATGAAAGGGATGATCCTCAATATGATGTATGGATTTATCGGCGGTGGAAACATGGGCGGCGCTATGGCAAAGGCAGTCGCCGCCGCCGTTGGCGGCGAGCGGGTTTTGCTGTGCGATCGAGACACTGCGACCACCGAAATTTTGGCAGCGCGCGCGGGCGTGGTTGCCGCCGATTACGAAGAGATTGCTTCACGGTGTCGGTTGATTTTTGTGGCGGTGAAACCCAATTTGGTCCTGCCTGTCTTGGAAAAGCTGCGTCCGATGCTACGCGGGCGCGAAGCCGACGTATGCGTGGTCAGTATTGCCGCGGGCGTGAGTATGGCGACCATGGCAGGCGTTCTCGGGAAAGAAATCCCGCTGATCCGCATGATGCAAAATACGCCGGTTGCCGTCGGCGAGGGAATGTTGGTCTATTCTCTCTCCGGCGCGGCAAGAGAGAGCGACGCGGCGGAACTGGAAAAGGCGCTGACCTATGCAGGAAAAGTCTTGCCGCTTGACGAAAAGTTATTGGACGCCGCAACTGCCGTAATGGGGTGCGGTCCCGCGTTCGCTTACCTATTTGCCGAATCGCTTGCCGACGGGGGCGTTGCCTGCGGTCTGACGCGTGAAGCGGCGCAAATTTTCGCGGCGCAAATGTTATTGGGATCCGCCAAAATGTTGCTGGAGTCGGGAAAGCAACCCGGCGAGCTTAAGGACGCGGTCTGCAGTCCGGGCGGATCAACCATTCAGGGCGTTCGCGTGCTGGAAGAACACGGGTTTCGCGGCGCAGGCATAGACGCGGTCATCGCCGCGTATCAAAAAACGCAAGGACTCGGTTCCTAGAGAATATTGAGAACATTCGACAAAGCACGCTGCGAAGGCGCCGTGGAAAACAAACCGCGCCATGCATGATTTTTTCTTGACCGACTTGACAATCACCGACGCGGGTGATATAATGAAGCGGTAACATGGTCCACGCAATGTGTCACCGATCAGATGCTAAAAAGCGAAAATGCGAAAAGCATAAAAGAAAGGATATGGGAACGAACATGGAAATTCGTATTGAAAACACCCTAACACCCAAAGTAAAACCGGAAGCCGCCTCACTCGGCTTCGGCAAGTATTTTACCGATCACATGTTTATCATGGATTATACGCCAAACGACGGTTGGCATGACGCACGCATCGTTCCGTTCGGCAATTTTGAAATGCACCCGGCAAGCACGGTTTTGCACTACGGCGCGGAAATTTTTGAGGGATTGAAAGCCTATCGCCGTCCGGACGGTCGCGTCCAGATGTTCCGCCCGATTGAAAATATTCGACGGATGAACAACTCGGCGGAACGGCTTTGCCTGCCGCAAATTCCCGAGGAAGATGCGATGCAGGTGCTGACGGCGTTTGTTGCCCACGAGGCGGATTGGACGCCGAACGCGCCCGGCACGTCGCTTTATCTGCGCCCGTTTATGTTCGGCAACGACGAAACGTTGGGATTGCACACCATTCAAAAGGCGCGTTTCATGATTATCGCGTCGCCGGTCGGCAGCTACTACAAGGAGGGGATAAACCCCGTCCGTATTATGATCGAATCGGAGGATGTCCGTGCGATT
>CAZDOX010000226.1:504-1885 GCA_964507155.1 uncultured Lachnospiraceae bacterium | reverse complement strand
TCAAGAACTTTTTATCAAAAGGATAGCCGCTGTTCCAAAGAATGTACGAAAATTTCCAGCTGTCCTACCGTCAGCTGCTGTGGGGTCGTCAGGGGAACATGCTCCCCTGACAAATATCCCTAAGCACAGAAAAAACGGCTACTCCGACTATGAGCCGAGAACAACCGTTTTTATTATCATTGATCAGTTACAGTTCACGATTTAACCCGAGCTTTTTGCCGAAAACTTGCGGTTTGCCGTCTGCCGGATGTTACATTCAGCAGCACATACGCCCCCAAAATCACGACAATTGCCGCGATCAACACGGCGTACATCCCCGGAATCGGTACCTCTTGACCGAAAAAGTAGAGATTACAATCCAAGGAATCTTTGACCAGCTCTACCACGTCGGCAGGAACGCCACTACGCTGCATTTCATCCAGTGCGCCGCGCATGGCGTGATTTCTGACCAATGACGTTCCGTAAGTACCGGGAAGACAAGAGATTACCCGTTGCAACCCCTCACCAAAAGAAGAAATCGGCATGTAAGCACCGCAGATAAAACCATATCCGGAGCTGACGACGGTTCCGACCGCCGAAATTTGCCCTTGCGAGCTAAGAAAAAAGTTAATCAAGGAAGACAACGCGTTGCCGAACAGCACCAAAAGCGTCACATCCAGCAGCAAAAGGAGCACATCACTCACGCTCATGTACCACCCAATCGTTGCCACGTAAATCAGGCAAATCGCGCAAGCCGCATAGCAAAGAATCAGCGTACTGATCAGATTGGCAAAATAGTAAGCCAGCGACAGCGTCGACGGTTGCACAGGAGAAATGGTCAAATCCTTTCTTGCGCCGTTCACTTTGTCCTGCACCATCAACATATTGGAGCAAAAAGCAACGGTAACGCACGAAACAGCCAAAATCGACGACACCAGTTCGCCGCCGACCAGTCCGTTGATCAGCTGATCACTCACGGAAAAATCGGGCGGCAAGCTGGAAACAAAGCTGTCGCGGTAGACATTTCCCAAAAAGGTTGCATACAAAACCAGCAAAATGGCCGGCGTGATTAGCGAGGTAAAAAACATGCCCTTGTCTTTAAAAAACAGTTTCACGTTTCTTTTGACCAAAACCGACAATGTTTTCATAATGATCATCATTCCTTTCATTTTGGATGATATGTCTGAAAAACGACCCGTTTTTCAGGCTCTCGGCTTTTTCTCTGACTTGGGACTATGAAAGTTTGTGCGTTTTCCGCAAAGCGGAAATTTGCGCCGCCGTCCGGCGCAAAAGCCACAAACTTTCCGTCTGAAAAACGACCCGTTTTTCAGGCTCTCGGCTTTTTCCCTGACTTGGGACTATGAAAGTTTGTGCGTTTTCCGCAAAGCGGAAATTTGCGCCG
>CAZDOX010000226.1:0-404 GCA_964507155.1 uncultured Lachnospiraceae bacterium | reverse complement strand
CCGTCCGGCGCAAAAGCCACAAACTTTCCGTCTGAAAAACGACCCGTTTTTCAGACATCGATCCCCCCAAGCTTTTTACCGGTAACGGCAAGAAATACGTCGTCCATCTTCCCCTTTGTAATTTCATAATCCTGAAAAACAGACGGATAACGGACAATCAAATCGGTGGCAGCCTGCGTATTCGGAACAAAGAGGCGATAAGCGTCCTTAATCGCTTCGTATTTGACGCCAAGAGACCGGACAACGCTCTCCTTGGCACCGTACAACGTAATATAATCCCCCGTGTACGTGTTTTTCAAAGTCAGCGGGGTCCCCTGCGCCACGATCTTTCCGCTGTCCAAAATCACCACATTATCCGCGTCCGCCGCTTCCTCCATGTAGTGCGTCGTCAAAAATACCGTCAG
>CAZDOX010000225.1:0-1917 GCA_964507155.1 uncultured Lachnospiraceae bacterium | reverse complement strand
GATTGCTTGGACGATCTGGTCAGCGCAAACGTTACCGATTGGCTGGAAGAAGCGCAAAAGACGTATGATGTTACCGTCAACGAAAGAACGCTGAACAACGTGAGTCTGTAATGCTAAAAGCTTGTCCGATTGCCCGAATGGGACAATCCGGATCCAATTCATAAGCGGCACGCGCCGCAACGGAGGCTGTCGCTTATTTTCATAAACGACAGCTTCTTTTTCTGAAAATTCCAAAAGTCCGAAAAGCCGAAAATCCGAAAAGCAGATTGTTTTTCGGACCGATGACCGCAAGCAAACCGACGCTGGTTTGCATACTCTGTAAGGAACGCCAAAAAGTCCGGAAAGGAATGATTTCACCATGGTATTAGAACCGCAAAACACGACCGTCGCCTATCGCTGCCCGCATTGCGGCGCCGCCGTTTACAGCGGCATTAATCTGTTTATGCTCTCCGCCGATATGCTTAAATTAAAGTGCACGTGTGGGAAAAGCGACATGACGTTGATCAAAAATCAAACCGACGATCAAAAAATTCGTGTCACGGTGCCCTGTATGTTTTGCCCCAACCCACATCAATTTGTCCTTAGCCGGACGTTGCTGTTCGACAAGGAGTGCTTTACCTTGCCCTGCCCGTATACCGATCTGACCGTTTGCTGCGTCGGAGAGGATAATCACGTGCGCGCGGAGATGGCACGCTCCGAGCTGGAATTGCTGAAAATTTTGGAAGAAAACGGTATCACCGATCCGTCCGTGTTGCGGCAGGAGGATGAACTGCCGCCGCAGTTTCCCACCGACCCGCAGGTGCGCGATATTGTCTTGTTCGTCATTAAAGAGCTGGACGCCGAGGGGAAAATCCGTTGCCACTGCCTAAGTAAAGAGAATCATACCTATGATGTGTCGATTGAAGACGACGGAATCCGCGTCGGTTGCGCCGGGTGCGGCGCGTCTCGCTTGATTCCCACCGATTCTTCCCTTGCCGCGCACGCGTTTCTCCACAGCGACATGCTGGATTTGACCGTCTCCGATGACGACTGAAAGGCAGATCGTTGTTCGGACGGCAAACTTGTGATTGTATTTTGTATCAGCCAAAAGCAAGAAAAAAGAAGAAAGGAATCTTTGATGTCATGACCAATCAAGAGCGTTTTATCGATATTTTCAAGAAAAATATCCACCGTGAGGGCGCAGACGCCCTCTTGGAATACTTATGTTCCGAGCACAGTGATTTTTTCACCGCTCCCGCCTCCACTCGCTACCACGGCGCCTACGAGGGCGGCTTGCTGGAGCACAGTTTGAACGTCTACGACTGCTTGTGCGATCAGTTGGCGCGTCGGCGCGTGCGAGAAGATTACGGCTTCCGCTACAGCGAGGAGAGCGTTGCCATTGTCGCACTGCTGCACGATTTGTGCAAAGTTAATTTTTATAAGGTGTCCATGCGTAACGTCAAGGATGAAACGGGCCACTGGGTCAGCGCGCCGTATTATACCATTGAGGACACGCTCCCGTATGGGCATGGCGAAAAGTCGGTATACATCATCTCCGGCTATATGCGCCTGACGCGTGACGAAGCGTTTGCCATTCGGTATCACATGGGATTTTCCGGGCCGGAGGATGCCAACCAGGTGGGCAGAGCGCTGGAAATGTTCCCTCTGGCGTCTTTTCTGTTCATGGCTGACATGGAAGCGTCCTATTTTATGGAGGGAATGAAAAAATCATAAGATGAGGCGCCGGCCTCGAATAGAAATGCGGGGAAAAACTTCTTAAAAGAAGTTTTTCCCCGTACCCCTTTTCAAGAACTTTTATAAAAAAGGATGGCTGCTGTTCCAAAGGCTGTGCAAAGGATTTCAGCTGCCCTACCGTCAACCGCCGTGGGGTCGTCAGGGGAGCGTGCTCCCCTGACAAGAAAAACAAAGGACACCCCC
>CAZDOX010000224.1:0-1935 GCA_964507155.1 uncultured Lachnospiraceae bacterium | reverse complement strand
CCGCCCAGCCAAGGAGGTGGGGGCGCGGGGGCGGAAACTTCGGCGCCCCACGATGGTTCCACCCCCCGCGAGGAGACGCCGCTCGGCAAACGACGCCCGAATCATGAAATGTAAATGCTGCCGATCATATTTGCCCAAACACTATTTTTTTATAAAGAACCAATTTTTATGACAGCGTGCGACGCTTGATCAAGTAAACGATCAACGATGCCATGGGAATGGCGACCGCCGTGATCACCAGCAAGGAGCATATCAAATCGTAGACGCCGAAACTGTTGGCTACCTCATCCGATGAATACACGGTAATCGGCGTTCCGTCCTCGTTTTGATCAAATCTCCATGAAATATAAGAAACGTCCGCATTGATCCAATCAAATTCCGCCAACACTTGTTCTTTGCCTTGATGATCATAGCCGTATACCACCCGGTGCTGCAAGTTGGAGCTCTGCTCCGGTTTCTCTCCCGGAGCAACAATCTCAATTTGATCCCCTATATAGTCGAATTTAAAAGAAGATGAATAATAGGGCATGGACGTTTCGAAATCAGATTCGCTCCAGTTCTCTGTTGTGCCGGATTCCCCGGGACTTGCCATGTAATCGAGAAAATCTTGATAACTTTCAAACGTGGTGCCCTTGGCAAACGACGTGCGAGGGGTGATGTTGTTACTGAAAATGCCCAACGCGACAAGGGGCACGATCATCCCGATGATTGCCACCAGCGCGCAGTGCTTAGCCAAACGGCCGATTTTTGCCCGTTTTTCGGACTCACGCTGCGTTTCTTCTATGCCGACGCGTCGATCCAGCAACGGCAACACGGCAAATGTGCATACCTCATGCAGCAACAGCGCGAAAAGCAACGTCCCCAAGGCAACCAGTAAAAAAACGGAGTATAAGCCGACAAACGCACCATAGTTGGCCCAGGTCAGCAGTAAGGCGATCAGCATCGGAACGGTAAGCGTTGCCAAATAAATCGGGAAATACGCCACGCGAATGACGGATTTTTTGTAATTTCGCAGCAGCGAAGCGTCATAATCCTCCTCGCTGACCGGCATAGCGGCAGACGCGAACGCAAGCGCGCAGACAACGGCGCCAAGCTCAAACAGCAAACCCAAGAAAAATCCAAGGGCTGCGCGCGTAAAGGCAAAATTGCACAACAGCGCCGCAACGACCCCCGCGGCAACCTGACCGATAGAAATATAGTTGAGATTTTTTTGCTTGCGGAGTCGATTCCCAAACAACATTTTCTGGCGTTTGCTTCCGGGCGGTGTGAGGGGCGGGGCGGCAGGCGATGACGCGGCGGACGCGTCGTGCTCCGAGAAAGCGTCGGACGCACCGTCGGGCGCGGTGGTTGCATGTTCCGTCGGCGCTTGGCGCTGTCCGCGCAGCAGTTCGTCCACGGTAATTCCGAACAAGTCTGCGATCAGTGGCAGCAAGGTCAAATCCGGTGCACTTTCATCGCGCTCCCAGCGGCTGACCGCTTTATCCGAAACGTTGAGTTGCTCGGCAAGATCGCGCTGGGTCAGACCCGCCGCACGGCGCAGCGCGCTGATAAACGCGCCGATTGTTTTCTTTTCCATAATGTGTAGTTCCTTTCCGCATTTCTGCATGGGTAAGATTCGGTTCCGAACTCGCCGGGACCGATGATATTCTCTCACATACGGAATCAAAAATCAACCCCGCAAACCGTAAATCTCTCTCGCATGGCGAGAATTTGAGAAAAATCGCACATTTTTTCCGCCGATAGGCAAATAAATCCGTAAAAAGATATCGAAAGCGATTAATCGATATCCTCCTTCACCTCTTCCGGCGGCACATCCAGTACGGTCGGATCTTCAAATATCTTCTTGATGGCTTTAAACGCGGACGCGTAATAGTACCCGTCGCAAATGCGCTCGTCGGTGACCACTTTCAAATCGATAAATTTTTTCTTCACCAA
>CAZDOX010000223.1:0-1946 GCA_964507155.1 uncultured Lachnospiraceae bacterium | reverse complement strand
CCGGCAAGACCGCAAACGGGAACGCGCCAAATCCACCGCAGTACAAACCATATGCCACGCAGCAGACGAAAGATCACGGTGTTTGTCACAATGGTGCCGCATTTGCAGCGTGTCGCCGTGCTGGTAAAGAGCAACACCAGCAGCGGCATATCCACCAAAAGGAAAACAGCGACAAGGGCGATGGCGCCAAACTCAAAACTGGAATAGGACAATTCGATCGAAATTTCTACTTGTAAAAATACGATCAACCCATAAAACAACAAAAATATGTCGTACGGCAGCAAATCCACGGTGTTTGGTCGCACCGATCCATCAACTTGCCGCCCGGAAACCATCAGTAAAAAAGCAAACAGACCGATCACAAGCATGGCAGAGGCCACCGTTGCCAGCAAAATGATCCAGCGCAGTTGGTGCAGCGTTCTGCCAATCGACGAGACGGTCGCATATAGGCTGCCCGCCGTTTTTGTTTCCGGCACAGCCAAAGTAATCTCAAAACGACGAATCGCTGTGGTAGAGGGTCTCTCCGAGGCAATATCCCCCTCTGCGTAATTGCCGTAATAATGGATCGTTGTCGTCCTTGTTTCCGTCCAATCCAACGCAAGATCGTCGGGGATGTTATTGAATAATTCCTGTCCGTCCTCCGCCGTACAAACTTTCACATACAGATCGGTCGGCGTATGCGTGTGCATCGTGTGGGCAAACTGCCGAATCGTATCGTCATTGAACTCTCCCAGCAAGTCGACGGTATTGTAAAAATCGTATTCCGATTCCAGCTGGAGCCAAGCGACCTCTTCAAACAGCGTATGACAAAAATCGGTCTGATTCATGGTGAGCAATCCAAACTGTGCACCAAGAGACAACAAAAACGAACCTAAGATGGCGGTCAGAAGCATGGAGCACGCAAAAACCACCAGCATGATTTTCGTGCTGATATGATAAACCCAAGCGGATCGTTTTTCTCGGCTTTTGATGTTGGCTGCGTTAGGGGTTGCTTGTTGCTCAGAAATCATAACGATTGTCCTCCTCGCTTTTTATTTCCGGACGAACGAACTCCACTGTCCAGCTTATATCCTTGCCCCCAAACGACTTTGATCCAACGAGGAGACGCGGGGTCCACCTCCAATTTTTCGCGCAAGTGGCGGATATGAACGGCGACGGTTCCTTCCGCGCCAAGCGGCATATCTTGCCAAACTTGCGTATAGAGCTCGGCGGGAGAAAAGATCTCGCCCGGATGGCACATCAAAAAATACAAAATATAATATTCACGCGGCGTCAGCGCCACCTCATCCTCACCCAGCGAGACACGACGCGTACGCGGATCCAGTGAGATATCGCCGACCGTTAAAATTGCGGAACTGCCGGCAGCTTCGGAAACACCTCCCAAGTGCGTATAACGCCGCAGTTGCGAGCGAACGCGCGCCATCAGCTCGGCAGGGCGAAACGGTTTGGTTATGTAATCATCTGCGCCAAGTTCCAAACCGGCAACAATATCTTCTTCCTCGGTTTTTGCCGTCAGAAAAATGACGGGGAGATTAAACTGTTCGCGAATCTGCCGCAGGGCGGTAATTCCGTCCATTTTAGGCATCATACAATCCAGCAAGACCAAACTGACCGATTCATCGGCCAGCAGATCCAACGCTTGTTGCCCATCGTAGGCGGCAAGCGTGCGATATCCCTCTCGCTGCAAATAAATTTCCAGTGCATGGACAATATCCTCTTCATCGTCGCAAATCAGGATGCAGAAAGAGGATTTGTCGTCTGCGCCGTCCGTCATGGGGAAAGCAGAAACTTGATCGGTCATGATTTCGGACTCCTTTCATCAAGCGCGCTTGCGCCATCAAGCATGACAATAATTACCCTAAATCTATGGGAAGTGAATACGCGGCTATACTTTGTTCGCACAAATATGACGCCGCGTATATTATACCACAAAATACGAAAAAAAC
>CAZDOX010000222.1:0-1969 GCA_964507155.1 uncultured Lachnospiraceae bacterium | reverse complement strand
AACGCCCGGACGCCGCGGCGTCGCAACTGCTGGAAGGGAGCATTTTGCTGATTTGCGACACCTCGCCGCAAGTGATGGTTTTGCCTACGTCGGTATTCGATTTTTTGCAGGAAACCAACGATTTTTACTTTCCGCCGCTGACCGGTACGTATATTCGATTGCTGCGGATCTGTATTTTCTTTTTGGCGCTGTTTTTTATCCCCGCGTGGTATTTGATGGTTCGTCACGCCGCATTGGTGCCGTCGTGGCTTGCGTTTGCCATTCCGACGGAACTTGGGCGAATCCCACTTCTTTCGCAGTTGCTGCTGGTGGAATTTTTGATTGACGGGTTGCGTATGGCGTCGCTGAATACTCCGTCCATGTTGTCGAATTCTTTGTCGGTGGTCGGCGGATTGATTCTCGGCGATTTTGCCGTGGAAATCGGATGGCTCATTCCCGAGGTGATTTTGTATATGGCTTTTGTTGCCATCGCCAATTACACGCAACGGTCTTACGAGCTGGGATATGCGGTGAAATTTTTGCGGATTTTGTTGCTGATCATGACGGCGTTGTTTGAACTGTGGGGATTTTTGGCAGGCGTGATTATCATTATTTGGTTGCTGGCAAGCAACACCACCGCAGACGACGATCGTTCGTATCTCTACCCGCTGATTCCGTTTCACGGACGTGCGCTGTTGTCCTTGATTGTTCGGATGAAAAAACCGCCGCAGGGTAGTCTCGGTGATCAAAATTAACGAGAAGCGTTCGACGTAAGGGCAAGGCTTAGACGAAAAAAATATCAAAAAAGCAGGAAAATGGCAGCTTCTGCCGTCACTTGCCGTTCTTTGCGCAACCAACAAGCAAAATGATCAATTTTCTGCCATCTCTCGCCGAAAATACGGATTTCCGTCGCTTAAAAAATGGGGCAAAATGGTAATTATAGAGCGAAAAGGAAATAATGGAAATGATATGTTCGATCGCTGACGTTTTTCGTAGGGAAGTGACAGAAAAAAACGTAAAAACTGAAAAATTTCCAAAAAAATTCATCGTTTCCTCTTGCGAAAATATGAGGATTTGTGTATAATGGTGGTGTCATCGTGGTGGAGAATGGAGTAAAAAAGAGCAAAATGGAGCAAAACCGTCCAATACGGATGACAAAACGCCGAGGAAAGTGAGGTGAGGGCATGCTGACGGGAGAATTTCGACCGACTTTGGACCCCAAAAACAGAATATTTGTACCGTCAAAGCTGCGCGAAGAACTGGGAGAAACGTTTATGATCGTTCGTGACGCGCGTGAGCGATGCCTGAAAATGTACTCACTTGCCGGGTGGGAAGAGTATATTCGCCCCATTAAAGAAAAACGCGGCGAGAAGTCCGAGATGATTTTGCGTGCCTTGCACAGCACGGCGGCGCAGGTAACCCCGGACAGCCAAGGACGGGTTTTGATTCCGACCAAACTGATTGAATTTGCCGAGTTGGAAAAAACCATCGTGGTGATCGGTTGCTACGATTACGCGGAGATTTGGTCCGAGCAACGGTACGACAGTATGGTGGAAGCTCAATCCGAGGATGCGTTGCGATTGGCTCTGGAGGAACTTGGATTGTGACGGAACAAGAAAAACATCCCATTTCGTTTGTTCATCGTTCGGTTTTGCTGGATGAATGTATCGACGGATTGGACATTAAACCGGATGGCGTTTACGTGGACGGCACCACCGGGGGCGGCGGACATTCGTATGAAATCGCCGCGCGCCTTTCCGAAAACGGACGGCTGATTTGCTTGGATCAAGACGCCGACGCCATCGCCGCCGCCGGGCAAAAGCTTGCGCCGTTTGCCGATCGCGTTCACTTTGTTCGATGTAATTTTTGCCACGTGGACGAGGCTTGCCGCGATCTGGGAATTCATCACATCGACGGAATGTTGCTGGATCTTGGCGTATCTTCGTATCAGCTGGATACTTTAGACAGAGGCTTTTCTTATAAGGATGAT
>CAZDOX010000221.1:0-1974 GCA_964507155.1 uncultured Lachnospiraceae bacterium | reverse complement strand
ACGACAACGAGAACTCCTACACCAGCCAGATGGTTCGCACCATTAAGTACTTCGCTGAGCTGTAATTCCGGTTCTGTTTTATGAAAAAACACGGCGCGCAAGATCTTCGGATTTTGCGCGCTTCTTCTTTTTTGTTTTTGTTTTTGTTTTTGTTTTTTGATCCATAGGACCGAGCCGTCATGCGACTCGGCCCCTTTGTTTTTCATTCCGAGAAAACGCGTTCCGTTCCCCGGATTTTGTGTATCGTGGCCGGAATTTCCCTTTGTACTATGTTGGTCAATTCCAAGTCGGCTGCCGCGGCACACATCGACGAAAACGATTCGTTTTCCCGTCCGATCAGCTTGGCGGCAAGATCATAGGCCGCCACCGAGCAAAATCGATCCGCCAAACAGAACGATTCATCCAAATCAAGCTCCGCGCCGATCGGCGTCGATGATGGCTCCGATAGGCCGTTCGCCCTGCGATACTCTCGATCGGTCGCCGCGTGACATCGAGCAAAAGACGCCAGCAGCATCGGCGCGCGCGCCTCATAATCGGCACAATCCGCCTCGGTCTCGCCCAGCAGGGTCAGCGCCGTTTGATAGATTTCACGATTGGTCATGACGGCTCTCCGTTTGCGGTGGGAATACCGAGGTTCAACAGTACCATTTCATCGGGAAATACCGTTTTGGCTCCGTATAAATGCAATCCCTTTACCGCGTCGGCAAATCGTTTTTCGGGACGATACGCATCAATTTCCGACAGCTGCTCCGCAAATGCGATCGCGCGCTTGGTTCTCACCAAGCATTTGTGATACGCGACGCCGCCGCTTGCCACAACGTTGACATTCGGACTGACAAAGATTTTACATCCGCCAAAACTGCCAAGGCAACCGCTCTCCAGCAGTTCCCCGTTGTCGGTGGACAGAGTCATTTTGGCTTTGATGATCAACGCCGCGATGGCAGGAGATACCTCCATCACAATCTCGCCGGAATCTCCGATCCCGTTGGCATACAAGGTCGTGCGCGCGGAAATCAGATGATCCACAATCGTCGTGGCATTGATATCGCTGTCGTTTACCGTAGCGCCCGCCTCACCGTACAAGCTAAACACATATTGATCCGCCGCTTTTGCCAGGGCAGCCGCCGCTTTTCTCATAGCCTCGCGCATTAAGCCGGGCACCGTTTGCGCACGATCGATATCATCCAACTGGAAGTTAAAATACTTGGCGCGGTTGATGATCAACTCGCGTGCCGAATCGCTCAACGTTTGCGGCGTGCTCATGTCCGTGTCCTTGGTGTAATCCGACACAGTTACATTGCCGACGCTGCAAATTTTGACGCGCGCCCCTTTTTCTTTGATCTCTCCCTCAAACTCGCGATTGCAGTTGGCAACGCCGACATATTGCTGGTTCAGTTCACTTGCCAGCGTTTCGCTCCACACGGTGGGAATAAAATTGGAAATAGCCATATTTTTTGTCTCCTTTTCACATGATTACAATTTTTTTGGCATTACTGCCAGTGTTTCATACTCTCGATAATCAGCGCGTAATGATCCTTTACTTCTTGTCGATCCATGGCGCGCACCTGCGCCGGCGTCAAAAAATCCGGCACATGGCCCCCTCCGCTGCCGGGGGTGCACTGTAAATTAACCTCGTTCTGCCGTTCGGCTTCCCGCTGCATGATCTCCTCCGTCGCATCCGGCAGCGCGATTTCCGTCATGGCTGCTTCCGCCGTCAGCGGCATCTCTTGTTCCGTCGTCATGATACTCATTCCTTTCTGTCCGAAAAATTCTCCCTTGTTCAGACTTTTCTCTATCTTTTGCAAGATTCGTATCTTCCTCATCCCGATCCTGCAATCCTTCCAGCAGTTTATTTCTCATCGGCAAAATACCGGTTGGCAAACATTCCAAATATTGCCGAATGGTGATATACCCGCCGTCCAGCAAACGATCCAGCGTCGACAAGGCGCTGCTGGCGCTGTATCGGCTGCTGTT
>CAZDOX010000220.1:0-1991 GCA_964507155.1 uncultured Lachnospiraceae bacterium | reverse complement strand
ACTTGGGCATTGTGAAATACCACTTTGAAGCAGTGAGTGGCAAGAAAACAGTTTAACTGTTTTACAAACACCCGCCCTTGGGGAGAGGGTAAGGAAAAAAGAGTTTGATACGAACGAAGAAATTCGGGCACGTCACCATCCGTGTCGGCAAACGACGCACAGATTTGTAAAAGTAAATGCGGTCGATCGAATTTGCCCGAATACCATTTTTATGAAGAACCGTTTTTTGTTTTTTCCTTCTTGTTCCGCTTCAAGAAAAATGATGATTTACTTCCATTATTTACATATTTTATTTTTTATGGAAACTGTTTACATTTTACACAGAGTATGTTATAATGGTTACCATCCCCCTGCGGTCTATTCACCCGCATGAGGAAATATGTAAAAACGCAGAGGTTTATGATGAAACTCAAAAACAAAACGCAGCTTGGGAAAAAGCTGCGGCGGATCGGTTGCGGCGCGCTGGGCGCGGCTGTGGTACTCGGCTCTACTCTTTCGCTTTCGGTTTCGGCTCTGACGCCAAGCTATCCGTCCATGAGCGACGCTTTTGACCAAAGCCGCTATTATCTCAATCTTTGTTGCCTGACCTTGAGCGGGGATCCGCGTACGGATTTGGTTATGGTCGCTATGAGCCAGCTTGGCTACCATGAGGGAGATTGCGCGCGTCAGACCAACGGAGAAAACCGATACGGCGAAAATAATTATGTCGAATATAATTATTACTACGGCGCTGTCGATCAATACGGAACCGGGCAAGGGACGTACAGCTATCCTTGGTGCGCGTCGTTTGTGACCTACTGCGCTCGCATGGCGGGCATCGACGAGAGCGTTCTGCCAAGTTCGGTCAACTGCGCGCGATGGGTCAATTTGTTCCGTTCCATGGGATGTTATCATGAGCGAAGCGACGGCTATGTGCCCCAAAAAGGCGATTTGATCTTTTTCCGCAGCGCTACTTCTTCCAAATTGTCCACGCATGTCGGCATTGTGCGTTATACATACGGCAATACGGTCTATACGATTGAGGGAAATTTGCACGACGAGGTATCGCTTGCCGCTTATGATTGCCAAAGCAGCTACATCGTCGGCTACGCGTCCCCTGCCTATCAAGAAAACCGGTCTGCCGGGTTCAGCTATTTGCTGGACGTGTACAGTGAGGGAAATTATATCATAGCAGCACAAAATCTTCCCGTATATCGTGAGATCGGCAGCGAATGGCAAACATTTACCCTCCATCGCGGCGATTTGATGCACGTATATGAAACCAAAGGCATGTGGGGCCGAACCGATTACGGCTGGATTCATCTGCCCGACACGCAGCCGGTCGATGTGCGGTGAAGCTTCGCGAGGTATGGAGGTGCACCGGAAAAAGGCACGTAGAATCTGCCGGCCGCCCTCCATGAGCTGCTTTCATCTCGCCATTTTTCTTCTATAAGATGATCGTGTCAGCCGCATTATGACCATTCCTTTCAATTATAGATTGTTTGAGTTTGTGCATTTTCCGCAAAGCGGAAATTCGTGTCGCAATTCGGCGCGAAAGCCACAAACTCAACGTCTGAAAAACGCCTCGTTTTTCAGACTTACCCTCCCGCCTTACTTGTGTGTCCTCGCTTTTTCTACCCCCCTTTTTTCTCCCATAAACTTTGGGAATTATGGGAGAATTTTGCAAAGCGAAATTCTCGGTACGCGGTCGCACTTTGTTCGCACAAATAAAACGCCGCGTATATATTACCATAAATTTATGAATGAGTCTATAGCGAAAACATCGAGCCGTGGACACGAAAAATTCGCTGAAAATCAGAAAATTCACTAAAAATCAAAAAAGCATCTTGACAAATCGGGCAAAATAGAGTATAATGAACGCATCCGATCGTGCAGGCATAGTTCAGTGGTAAAACATCAGCTTCCCAAGCTGAGGTTGCGGGTTCGATTCCCGTTGCCTGCTCCACCAATTTAATCACAGGTCGAACCCCGGAGACGATTGTCGTCTTGCC
>CAZDOX010000219.1:0-2002 GCA_964507155.1 uncultured Lachnospiraceae bacterium | reverse complement strand
AACGATGGCAAGTACAACATTAAGGAAGTGAACCGCCGCGTCGCTCAAATTGCGGACAAGTACGGCTTCCGTATCGATCCCAAAAAGAAAATTTACGAAATGTCGGTTTCCGAAAAGCAAACGGTGGAAATTTTAAAGGTTTTGTACCGCGGAGCGGATATTTTGATTTTGGACGAACCGTCTGCTGTCCTAACGCCGCAGGAAACGGAGCGTCTGTTCGACGTGCTTCGCCGGATGCGCGAAGACGGTAAGTCCATTTTGATTATTACGCATAAGCTGCACGAAGTCTTGGCCATTTCCGATCGCGTCGCCGTACTTCGACGCGGCGAGCACGTTGCCACAGTGGAAACTGCAACCACCAATGCGAGTAGCCTGACCGAGATGATGGTGGGCAAGAAAGTGGAACTGAACATTGACCGTCCGGAACCGCAGCAGATGTGCGATCGGCTGGAGGTAAAGCACCTGAATTTGACCAATGCGGATGGGATTCGTGTGCTGAATGACATCTCTTTTACCGTGCGCTCGGGAGAAATTTTGGGCATTGCGGGCATCGCGGGCAGCGGACAGAAAGAACTGCTGGAATCCATCGCCGGATTGTGTCATCCGACGGACGGCGAGATTATCTATCACAACCCGAAGACGGGTGCCGTGGAAGATTTGCGGGATAAAGATCCCGTGGCGATTCGCGAGCTGGGGGTTCGATTGTCTTTCGTCCCGGAGGATCGACTCGGCATGGGACTTGTCGGTAACATGGATTTGATCGACAACATGATGTTGCGCAGCTATCGCAAAGGACACTCCATTTTTGTGGATCGAAACAAGCCGAAAGACTTGGCGCAACGGATTGTCGAAGAATTGGAAGTGTCCACGCCGAGCACCCATACGCCGGTGCGTCGTTTGTCCGGCGGAAACGTTCAAAAGGTGCTGGTCGGTCGAGAAATCGCCGCCTCTCCCACCGTTTTGATGGCGGCATATCCGGTACGCGGGTTGGATATCAATTCTTCGTATACCATTTACAGCCTTTTGACCAAGCAAAAGCAAAAAGGCGTGGCTGTAATTTTTGTCGGTGAGGATTTGGACGTTTTGCTGGAGCTGTGCGATCGGATTATGGTCGTGTGCGCCGGGCGCGTGACCGGTATTTTGGACGGAAGAACGGCAAATAAGGAAGAAGTCGGTCTTTTGATGACCAAAACGGAACACGTTTTTGAAAATCATTCAAGCAAGCAGGAGGAAACAGATTGTGAAAATGCATGATGGCGTTACCCATGAGCCTTTGTTCCATGTGGTCAAACGTGATACCATTCCCAAAGGAAAAGCAATGCTGATCCGCATTCTGACCGTTCTGGCCGCGCTGCTTCTTTGCTCCGTGCTTTCCGTTTTCTTGATCGGTGCCAATCCGTTTGAGTTTTTGAAAACACTGGTCACCGGAACGATTGGCACCACCAGACGTCTTTGGAAATTCGCTAAAAATACATCGGTGCTGCTTTGTATTTCGCTGGCAATCACGCCGGCGTTCCGCATGAAGTTCTGGAATATCGGCGCGGAGGGACAGACTCTGATCGGTGCTCTGGCGGCGGTTGGCGTTGCTTTTTATCTCGGCGACGCGGTGCCGAATGTCGTTTTGCTGATTTTGATGTTGCTTGCCGCCATCCTTGCCGGTGGCATATGGGGCGGTCTTCCCGCTGTTTGCAAGGCAAAATGGGGAACCAACGAAACCTTGTTTACGTTGATGATGAACTACGTGGCAACCGGCTTGGTCTCCTATTTCTTGGTCCTTTGGACGCCGAGCGGATCCAGCGTTCTTGGGGAACTGTCCGTCGGACATCTTCCGGTTGTGTTCCATGAGTATCTGCTGCTGATTTTGATTACGCTGTTGCTCACCGTGTTGGTTTATGTGTACCTGCATTATACAAAGCAGGGATATGAAATCTCCGTGGTTGGCGAGAGTGAAAACACGGCGCGCTACATCGGAATTAACATAAAAAAGGTTATTATGCGCACA
>CAZDOX010000218.1:0-2023 GCA_964507155.1 uncultured Lachnospiraceae bacterium | reverse complement strand
CCGATCTCGTTGGTGGAGCCGTAACGATTTTTCATGGCGCGGATGATGCGGTAAGCCTGCTGCCGTTCGCCCTCAAAGTACAAAACCGCGTCGACCATGTGTTCCAACACCTTGGGACCGGCAATCCCCCCCTCCTTGTTGACGTGTCCGACCAGAATGACGGAGATTCCGTCGTTTTTTGCTTTGCAAATAAAGGACAGCGCACATTCGCGAACTTGCGTGATACTGCCCGCGGTGGATGTAGAGGAATCCGAATAGATGGTTTGTATCGAATCAACAATCATGACATCCGGTTTGACCTGATCCATCTCGGTCAAGATGTGTTCCAAGTGCGTTTCGGTGAGAATAAACAGATGATCGCCTTGAACGCCGAGACGTTGTGCGCGCAGTTTTAATTGACCGGTTGACTCCTCTCCGGAAACATACAGTACGCGATGACCTTGACCGAGGGCGTCGCAAATTTGCATGAGCAGGGTTGATTTACCGATTCCCGGTTCGCCGGCAAGTAAAATGACCGAACCGGTGACCAGACCGCCGCCGCCGAGGACTCGATCCAGCTCGTTCATACCGGTGGGACAGCGCATATAGCTTGGAATATCGACGTCGCGGTAGCGCTGAGCCGTTCCCTCACCGCCTTGTCGCATGGAGGTGCGGCGCGGTGACGCGCTCTCCGTGGGTTTCACGGCGACAACATCTTCAACAAAAGAATTCCACGCGCCGCAGGCGGGGCATTTGCCCATCCATTTGGGAGAGACCTGCCCGCAAGTTGAGCAGAGATAGACGGTTTTGGTTCCTTTCATGGCAATCCTTTTCCTCATTTCTTTTGCCGTCGTACAACGGCACATTTTTTCATTTTCATAGGGGCATGCCGCCAATCGACGCAAATCGTTTTAGGTTTTGTTTGGCGAGTAACAATCGAATCGGCGCGTAAGACGCCGGAGGCGAATGGGCATATCAAAATTCACGTGCGGTGCAACCGGAAAAGCCAATGGGGATCAGAGCATTTTTTTCAAAAACTGTCCCGTATAGGAAGCGGGATTTTGCGATACTTCCTCGGGGGTCCCGGTCGCGACCAACGTGCCGCCGCCGTCGCCGCCCTCCGGTCCGAGATCAATCAAATAATCCGCGGTTTTGATCACGTCTAAATTGTGCTCGATAATTAGAATCGAATTTCCGTTTTCGCACAGCCGTTGCAGAACCTCCAACAGCTTGGCTACATCGGCGGAATGTAACCCCGTTGTCGGCTCATCCAATACGTAGATGGTTTTTCCCGTCGGTCTGCGCGACAGCTCGGTAGCCAGCTTCACGCGCTGCGCTTCACCGCCGGACAAGGTGGTGGAGGATTGTCCGATTTTGATGTACCCCAGACCGACGTCGTACAACGTCTGCAATTTTCGTTTCAGCTTAGGTAAACCATCGAAAAAGGATAATCCCTCTTCCACGGTCATTTCCAGTACGTCATAAATATTTTTTTCCTTGTATTTACACTCCAGCGTGTCGTGATTGTACTTTCTTCCGGCGCAAACGTCGCATTTTACGTATACATCCGGCAAAAAATGCATTTCAATGCATTTCACGCCATCTCCCTCACACGCTTCGCACCGACCGCCTTTCATGTTGAAAGAAAAACGTCCCGCGCCGTACCCGCGCATTTTGGCGTCCGGCGTCGCGGCAAAGAGCTCACGAATATCATTAAACAATCCCGTGTAAGTCGCCGGGTTGGAGCGCGGCGTTCTGCCGATCGGACTTTGGTCGATGGCAATAATTTTATCCAAATACTCCATTCCTTCAATGGCGTCGCACGCGCCGGGATAGGTGAGTGCACCGTTGAGCTTGGATGCGAGCGCCGGGTACAAAATTCCGTTGACCAGCGAAGATTTTCCCGAGCCGGAAACGCCCGTAACGCAGACAAAGCAGCCCAACGGGATTTCAACGGTTAAATTTTTTAAATTGTTTTGTCGAGCGCCGACCACGCGCAGCAGGTTTCCGTTGCCGCTGCGACGGTGCTTTGGCACTGCGATTT
>CAZDOX010000217.1:0-2028 GCA_964507155.1 uncultured Lachnospiraceae bacterium | reverse complement strand
AAAGTTCTTGAAGAGGGGTTCGGGGAGGAACTTCTTTCAAGAAGTTCCTATCCCGATATTCGGCGTCTGAGATGGTCCCGCCCCCGAGAGCGAGGGGAAAAGCGGTAGTTTAATTTATCAGGGGAGCAAGCTCCCCTGACGACCCCACGTTGGCTGCCCGTGCTTGCACAACAAAAGACGGAGAGAAACTGTTTCCCGGTTTCTCCCCGTCATGGTTGTTTGGTTTGTCAATTTTTAATCGCGATTGATCATCAATTCCCGATAGGCTTCCTCGGAAATCAAAATATCTCTGGGTTTGTTTCCGCTTGCCGGACCGATAAAACCTTTGTCCTCCATTTGATCCAAAATTTTTGCCGCTCTGCCGTAGCCGACGGAAATGGCGCGTTGCAGCAGGGAAGTGGAAATGCGCTTGTTTTTCACCGCCACTTCCAGCGCTTCGTAAAATTTCGGATCTAAGTCGCCATTCTCTCCACTCTCGTCGCCGTAATCGTCGCGAGAGTCGCGTTTGTTGCCGATCAGCTCGGCTTCGCGATCCAGATTGTCCAAGAAGTTTTGATCGTAACGTACTTCATCGTTGTTGCGACGAATGAAATCCACAATGGTTTCCACCTCGTCGTCGCTGACAAAGCAACCCTGCACACGTTGCGGCTTGGACGAACCGATCGGCGAATACAGCATGTCGCCGACGCCGAGCAGCTTTTCCGCCCCCGCGTTGTCCAAAATCGTGCGGGAATCCACCTGCGAGGTCACCGTAAACGAAATTCTGGAGGGAACGTTGGCTTTGATCAAGCCGGTGATGACGTCAACGGACGGTCGCTGCGTACCGAGGATCAAATGAATCCCCGCCGCTCTTGCTTTTTGCGCCAGACGAACGATCGACGCTTCCACTTCGTTTTTTGCTGTCATCATCAAATCCGCCAACTCGTCGATGATAATGACCATCTGCGGAATATACGGGTGCTCGTATCGATCGTTTTCGGTTACCGCATTGTATCCGGCAAGGTTACGCACACCGACCGTGCGCATTAATTCGTATCTGCGCTCCATCTCTTGCACGGCAAGATTGAGCGCACCCGCCGCGCGTTTGGGATCACAGATGATGGGCGCCATTAAGTGCGGAATGTCTTTGTAAACGCTGAATTCTACCGTTTTCGGGTCAATCATCAGCAGTTTTACCTCTTCCGGCTTTGCCTTGTACAGCAGGCTCATGATCAAGCTGTTGATACAAACCGATTTACCCGTACCGGTCGCGCCTGCGATCAGCAAGTGCGGCATTTTGTTGATATCCAGGTAAACCGCCATGCCGCCGACGCCTTTGCCCAGGCAGCAGGTGACGCGGCTTTTTGCCGATCGAAATGCCTCCGAATCGATCAACCCGCGCAAATACACGGTGCTCCGTTTGTCGTTGGGAACCTCAATACCGACCGCATTTTTTCCGGGAATCGGCGCCTCGATTCGCACCGCTCCGGCAGATTCCAGTCCCATGGCGATGTCGTCGGCAAGGCGCGTGATCGACGCCACTTTGACGCCGGGCGCCGGGCGCACCTCATAGCGCGTTACGGTCGGACCGCCGACATATACCACGCTTTCCACACGAACGTTGAAGCTGTTCAGCGTGTCGCGCAGGCGAATGGCTTTTTGCTGCAACATCGCTTCCGTCACGCTGCTCTCTGCCGGTTCCGGCACCAGCAGGTCGATTTTCGGGAAAGTGTAGGGACGTACTTTGGCATACTCTTGCTTTTCTTCCGGTGTGACCACCGTGGCGCCGCGCATTCGTTCTTCGTCGGACAAGGTTTCCACGTGGATGGAAACCCCGCCGTTGGCTTGAATGACGGCGGAGAGCGCATCGTCCTCGTCCTCCGACGCGTCGCCATCCATGTCTTCATACATTTGCGTCGGATCCGCGGCGGCAATCGCGCCGGCGGTATCTTCCGCGTCGGCAGATACCGTGAATAAGGAATTGATTTCCTCATCTTCGGTCACCGGCTCGTCCAAATCCAATTCAATCTCCGCTTGTTCCGGATAGTT
>CAZDOX010000216.1:0-2030 GCA_964507155.1 uncultured Lachnospiraceae bacterium | reverse complement strand
ATCTTTCTTTATCTTTTCGTCAGATTTTTTTCACCCCAACTATTGACAAAGAGCCTTCAAGAAGTTCCTCCCCGGCGTTTTTTGCTCGATTTTGCAGCCTACCTTACGATTTTTCCGCACGCATGTGCGCAACCCGCTCCGCGCTCGGCGTCACATAGGCGGTCCAGTTGGTATGATAAATCACCAACCCCGGTTTGCCTTGCGCCGGCTTTTTTACGTTGCGCACCTTGGTATAATCCACCGGGACATTTTGTCCCCCCGCCGCTTTGGAATACTGTGCGGCAATTTCGGCAGCTTGAGTGAAATCTACCTCCGGCGGTTCCTCACCGTGGCACACCAGCACAACGTGCGAACCGGGAACGCCCTTGGCGTGGAACCAATAATCATCTCGATCCGCCAGGCGATGCGTAACATGCTCGTTTTGCACGTTGTTTTTTCCACACAGCACCGTATATCCGTTTTCCGTCATAAATCGTGCGATTTTCGGTGCCGTCGGCTTTTTGATCGTATCACGCTTCATGCGCGACGCATAACCGCTTCGGTACAGTTCCTCGCGAATTTCAAACAAATCCGCGTCCGTTTCCGCACGCGTCAGCGCGTCAAACACGGTGTCCAAATAAATCAGCTCACCCTCGCCCAGGGCAATCTGACGGGTCAATTCCACTTTAGCCGTCTTGCATTTGCTGTATTTTTTGTAGTACTGCTGCGCGTTGGCGGCAGGCGTCAGGCGCTCATTCAGCTCGACGCGGCACGTCCCGTAGGTATGGTCGGATTCGTGATACTCCTCGTAATCGGTCAACATGGCGCTCGTCATACCGCGCTCCAGCAAATACATATTTGCCGTGATCAAATCCCCGGCTTTTTTGTATGCGGCGGCACGATCGCAATCGGCAAGTTCACCGCGCTGCAGCTCCAGCTTTTTTCTAATTCGCGTCTCCGCCGTTCCCAGCATACGCAGCAAGTCGCCCGCGCGTTGGCGCACGCGATTTTCATGATCGCGCAGGGCGTAATACCGATCCATCACCTCGCTTGCCGTGCCGTCCAAGCGACGCAGCCGGTCCGTCCTACCGTATTGATCCAGCGGCAAAAACGCATATTCCACCGGGACGTCGCCCTCCAGCACGATACACGGTGAAAAATCTCCGTTTCGGATGGTTTCGACTATCGTGGAAAAGTGGCTCCACAGCAGGTGAAAATCGCAATGGTCAAGCGGGCAATCGACCTTTCCCGTCGCGCGATAGACCATTTCGCGCGCAAGCGCCGCAGAAATCCCGCAAAAATTTCCGGTCAACCATTTGGCTGCGTCGCGCTCGCCCGGCGCGCTTTCCCATCGCGCGGCAAAGTCTGCCGACTCTATGGTGAGCGGATTGACTTTTTCGCTTTGCGCGGGCGGCAGTTCGTATGTCATTCCCGGCAGGACTTGTCTGCGTGAGCTGGTGGTAAAGTCCACCGGGCGCAGCGCCGCGATAATTTTATCTTTTTCATCCGTAAAAATCAAATTGCTGTAGCGCCCCATCACTTCCGCGATCAAATGGCGCGTAGCCAAAAATCCCATGTCATCCCGCGTTTGAAACGTCAATCGTGCCACCCGTTCAAAACCGATTTGATCTACGCTTAATAGATGTGCGCCGGACAAATGTTTTCGCAGCAACATGCAAAACATCGGAGGGGAAGCGGGGTTTTCTCGCGTAACCGAAGAAAAGCCGAGGCGCGGCGTATGAGAACCCGCGTCGATCAACAATCGGCGACCGCCGTCCGTCGATCGCATTTGCAGCACAATTTGATCTTTTTCCGGCTGCGTGATTTTTTCGATTCGCGCGCCTTGCGCCACGGCGTGAATTTCAGCAATTGCCGCCGCCATCATTCCTGCATCATACGCCATGAGAGTCACTCTCCTTTTTCATTTGTTTTAATTCTTCCAGCAAGGGGGTAAAATCGGGCAGAATCACATCCGGACGATCGGACGGCGCAGAGGATAGTGCCGTTTTTTCATCGGTTTCGCCCGTCAGCATCAAAACCGCCGTAATTTT
>CAZDOX010000215.1:0-2035 GCA_964507155.1 uncultured Lachnospiraceae bacterium | reverse complement strand
AGGACACTCCCTCGCCCTTTGGGAGAGGGGGCAGGGGGTGAGGGGAAATGCCGGCAACCGACGTCCGGATCATGGTAAAGTAAATGCTACTGATCGGATTTGCCCAAACACCATTTTTTATGAAGAACCAAAAAGAAAATAAATGATAAAACAGAAAGGAAACAAAGATATGAGTGAAAATATTTTGCAGCCTAACGTTGAGAATTTGTCCGATGTGCTTCTCTCCGATGAAGAATATGCTGCCCTGCCCACGCTGGTCGGCGCCGATCCGTGTACATTGGCCAACGAAATTGCCAAAGTGCTGGACAGCCGCCGCGGTCGCGACGTCAAAGTACTTTCGGTTGAAGATAAAACGGAAATTGCGGATTATTTTGTTCTGTGCACCGGAAATTCCGGCACGCACGTCAAATCCCTGATGGGAGAGGTGGAACATAAAATTTCGCTGCGCGGCGTGGAGCCGTACCACATTGAAGGACGCGACAACAGTTCTTGGCTGATCGCCGATTATTGCCACGTGCTGGTGCACATTTTCAGCCGCGAAGCGCGAGAGTTTTATAATTTGGATAAGCTTTACGGCGACGGTCATTCGCCCAAACAAGCGGATCATACCGAGTTTTAAAGAAATATCCATACATAAATACCAAAGTTATAACATGAAAGGATTTCCACTATGAAGTACAATTTCTCTGAAATTGAGAGCAAATGGCAGCGCAAATGGGACGAAGCGGGCATTTTCCATGCCAAGGATAACGACAATCGTAAAAAATTTTACGGTCTGGTCGAGTTTCCTTATCCGTCCGGCGCCGGGATGCACGTCGGACATATCAAAGCGTATTCCAGCTTAGAGGTTATTTCCAGAAAAAGACGCATGGAGGGGTACAACGTTCTGTTCCCGATCGGATTTGACGCTTACGGCTTGCCGACGGAAAACTATGCCATCAAAACGGGGATTCATCCCAGACAAGTGACCGATACCAATATTGCCAAGTTTACGTCGCAGTTGCGCCGCGTCGGATTTTCGTTTGACTGGGACCGCGTCATTGATACCACGCAGGAAAATTATTATAAGTGGACGCAATACATATTCCTCAAATTGTTTGAGAAGGGTCTTGCGTTCCGCGATACCGCGCTGGTCAACTATTGCCCGCACTGTAAGGTCGTGCTGTCCAACGAGGATTCCCAAGGGGGAAAATGCGATATTTGCCACAGCGATGTCGTGCAAAAATCCAAAGACGTGTGGTATCTTCGAATTACCGAATACGCCGACAAGCTGCTGGAGGGGTTGGAGGATGTGGATTATCTCCCCAACATTAAGCAGCAGCAGATCAACTGGGTCGGCAAATCCACCGGTGCATTTGTCAATTTCCGCGTGGCGGAATCGGATCGGACGCTGCGCATTTATACCACGCGCTGCGATACGCTCTTTGGCGTGACGTTTATGGTCATTGCCCCGGAGCATCCCTTGATTGATCAAATGGCGGACAGAATCCGTAATATGGACGAAGTTCTTGCCTATCGAAATGAATGTGCAAAAAAAACCGAGTTTGAACGCACGCAGCTGGTGAAAGAAAAGACCGGCGTGCGCTTGGACGGATTGAGTGTGATTCACCCGATTACCGGCAAGGAAATTCCGATTTTCATCGCCGATTACGTAATGATGGGGTATGGTACCGGCGCGATTATGGCGGTGCCCGCGCATGACGAGCGCGACTATGATTTCGCCAAAAAGTTCGGCGTGGACATTATTGAGGTAATTCAAGGCGGAAATATCGAGGAAGCGGCGTATACCGGCGACGGAGGGATGATTCATTCGGATTTTTTGAACGGATATACCAATAAGAAAGATTCGATCGAACGGATGTTGCAATACTTGCAAGAAAAAGGCATTGGCGAAAAGGGCGTGCAGTATAAAATGAAAGATTGGGCGTTTAACCGTCAGCGCTATTGGGGTGAACCGATTCCGATCGTGTATTGCCCTACTTGCGGCATGGTTCCCGTTCCGTATGATCAGCTTCCGCTTCGCTTGCCCAATATG
>CAZDOX010000214.1:0-2052 GCA_964507155.1 uncultured Lachnospiraceae bacterium | reverse complement strand
GGCAGATCGGTCGAATACAATCGGCGGGAGCAGATCGGCGGAGAAATCCGCAGCGCACCCCACATGGGTGGGTGCATCGTGGCTCGCGCCGTTTTATTATCGAAAAGGAGGTTGGCATGGGCGAAATACAACCGGTCGAACCCCAAAGGGAGCCGATCACGGTCAAGTCCCGCGCAGAACTGCTGGCGCAAGCCAATGCGCTGCCGCTATGCCCCGGGGTCTACTTGATGCGGGACAAAAACGGGCAGGTCATCTACGTGGGAAAATCGCGGAAACTGAAAAATCGCGTGTCTCAATATTTTCAAAACAGCGAAAAAAACGTCAAAACGGAGCGCATGGTGCGCTCCGTGGCAAATTTTGATTATTTCTTGTGCAAAACGGAAATCGAAGCGCTGACGCTGGAAAATTCCCTGATCAAGCAATATACGCCGCGATACAACATGAAGCTCAAAGACGCCAAGTCCTATCCGTATATTAAAATTACGGAGGGGATGTATCCGTCTCTTGTGATGACGCGCAGCCGTACCAACGACCGCGGGCGTTATTTCGGCCCGTATTCCGGCACGTCCACGGTGTATGCCGTGCTGGACATGCTGCAAAAAACGTTGAAGCTCCCCTCGTGCCGTCGGACTTTTCCGCGTGATATCGGCAAGGAGCGGCCCTGCCTATACGCGCAAATGGGACGATGTTGCGGCGTTTGCACCGGGAATGTCACGCCGGAAGAATACGGAGAGCGGATTGCGGCGGCAGCGCATGTGTTGCAAGGAAATATTTCTTCCCTTCGCCGACAGACGGAAGAACAAATGCTGCAGCACGCCGCCGAAGAGAGGTTTGAGGCGGCGGCGCGGTGCCGTGACACGCTTCGTGCGCTGGACGCACTGCGGCAAAAGCAAACGGTGGTGGCCGCCCCCGACGTGGAGCAGGACGTTGTCGGATGGTACAGCGACGAATTTGGCAGCTGTCTGTCGATATTCTACATTCGCGGCGGCGCGGTAACAGATAAAACGGAATTTCATTTCGGACGCGAGCAGTTGACGGAGGAGAGCGGCTTGATCTCTTTTTTGTGCGAGCAATATCGGCAACGCACCTACATTCCGCCGACGGTGCTGTTGTCCTTTTCCATAGAAAATGAGGAAAACGAGCTGCTTTCGGATTATTTGAGCATGCTCTCCGGTAGGAAAGTTCGCGTTCACACGCCGATACGCGGAGAGTTGCGCACGCTTTGCGACACGGTGGCGCAAAACGCCAAGGAAAGCGCGCTGCGCCATGCGGAAAAAGTTCGTCGCGAAGAGGATGTGCTGTCGCGATTGGCACAACTTTGCGGACTTGCCGTCGTGCCGCACCGATTGGAGGCGTACGACATTTCCAACTTGGGGAGCGAGCATGTGACGGCGGGCATGATCGTCATGCAAGACGGCTCATTTGTTCGCGCGGACTACCGAACGTTTCACATTCGATCGGTAGCGGGCGCGCCGGACGACTATGCCGCCATGCGAGAAGCGCTGTGTCGGCGGCTGGCGCATCTGACGGACAGCGAGGGAGCGTATGCCAAGCGACCGGATTTGATTTTACTGGATGGCGGGCGCGGGCATGTTCACACGGTTAAGCAGCTGCTGGAGCAAATGGGCATAGATATTCCGGTGTTTGGAATGGTCAAGGACGATTACCATAAGACGCGCGCGTTATGCACCGAGCGAGAAGAAATCAGCATAGCGCGCGAGCAAGCGGTATTCATGCTGCTTTATCGGATTCAAGAAGAAGTGCACCGATTTACCGTTTCTCGGATGGACCGCGCCAAGCGGAAAACGTTGAAGACGTCGTCGCTGGAAAAGATCCCCGGGATCGGGCCGGCAAAAGCGAGTCTTTTGTTGCGGCATTTTGGCACGCTGCAAGCGTTGAAGCAAGCGGACGCGGCGGCGATTGCGGAAATTCGCGGCATCTCCGCACGGGACGCGCAAGCGGTCGCCGCATATTTTCAAGACGGATAAAAAACGAGGAATGCAGAGAAAAACTTCTTAAAAGAAGTTTTTCCCCGCACCCCTTTTCAAGAAC
>CAZDOX010000213.1:0-2061 GCA_964507155.1 uncultured Lachnospiraceae bacterium | reverse complement strand
TGAAAGCAGCAGGCTTCTTGACCCGCGACCCTCGTATGAAGGAAAGAAAGAAGTACGGCTTGAAAGCTGCTCGTCGTGCTCCGCAGTTCTCGAAGAGATAATTACTATTTCCCAAAAAGCAAAAAAACAAGAGAATATCATGGAAAAACGCCGTTTTTGCGAAATTGCAGAAGCGGCGTTGCTATTTTTGATATCCGTTTGATGTCCGTTTGATGTTCGACGACGGCACGAATTCATGAAATTCATCGGTGTCGCTTGCGACAAAAACGGGTAGGGTCGCGTTTTTCAGGTGAATTTGTGCGTGAAACATTTTTATGGCCACGCCTTTCTGAATAGCACGGCAGTTTTTTGCCGGTTTCGGCTTTGCCGAAATGGCGATTGTTCAGATCGCCAAGAAAAAAACGCGGCTGAAAAACGACCCGTTTTTCAGACTTTCTACCGGTTTTAATTCATTGAACTTTCACGCTATCCTCGGGCATAATGACGCGGCGCCTCGCATAGGATGGGATGAAACGAAATCCAAACGATTGTTCGGAGGTATATGATGAAACCAAAACGAATTCATTCTTGCGGCATTGGCGTGATCGGCATATTGCTGTGCGTTGTCCTGACGATTTTGAGCGCCTCCGCCGCGTCGGGGAAAACGAACCTGACGGTGGCGAGAAAGAGCGAAAGCACAGCCATCTCACCGGCATTATCGGTCTTGGCTGCGCAAAATGACATGGCGGTCGCGACGTTGCGCGGCAATGATTACTACTTTTCGGAAGATGTGTTTGCGCGCGCGCTGAATCTTTCTCACGTCACGGCAATTACCATTCGATCGTTACCTGCCGTGACGGCGGGCGAGCTTCTGATGGGAGCAGAGCGAGTCAGTGTCGGGCAGCGCATTGAAGGCAAAGATTTGAGTCTTTTGTCCTTTGTTGCTGCCGACAAGGAGGTCATCGGCACATCCTTTACTTTCTCGCCCGAGGGCGGTGCGTATGACATGACCTGCCACGTTCATGTGCTGGAAGAAGTCAACTATTCGCCGACGGTCAGCCCGGCGCAAAGCGGCGCTTGCAGCGTCAGCACGCACAAAAACCTGGTTGGCTACGGTCAACTCTACGCATACGATCCCGAGGGAGATGACCTGGTATTTGAAATTGTTGAGGCACCCAAAAAAGGGATTGTCGTGATGGTGGATCGCAATCGTGGCGAATATGTGTATCTTCCCCGCACCGATTATGTCGGAGAGGACAGTTTTGGCTACGTAGCGCGAGATGTTTACGGCAATTACAGCGCCATGGCGCAGGTGAGCGTTGACATCAATGCGGTAGCCACGCAAATTGTGTACCAAGACATGACCGGACGGCGAGAATACAATGCGGTACTGACCATGACGGAAGAAGGAATTATGGAAGGCGAGCAAACGGGAGAAACATGGAATTTCTACCCGGATCGATCCATCACACGCGGTGAATTTTTGGTTATGGCGATGGAAACGATGGGGATCGGTTCGCTGCCGGAGGTCAAAGACACCGGATTTTACGATAATGACGCCATGGATCAAACGCTGCGCGGCTATGTTGCGGCAGCTAAAAATTTAGGGTATATTGAGGGAATGTCCGATGAGGACGGTAATCGATGCTTTATGCCGGATCGCTCGCTGACGCGCGCCGAAGCGGCGGTGATTTTATCCAGAATGTTAAGTCAAGAAGGTGACGTTACGGTTTCCGTCATGCCCGCGTTTGCGGATAGTTCGGACATTCCGACATGGGCAGGCGAAGCCATGGCAACGCTGTCTGCCAAAGGGATCCTTACCTGGAGCGGCGGCAACATCACGCCGAATGTTGCGGTCAGCCGCGCCGACGCCGCCTGCATGCTTGCCGCCCTGCTGCGGCAAAAATAAGCGGTCAACGTCAGTTCGGGTACAGATCGCGCAAATGGGGAGAACTTTTTGAAAGGCTCCCCCCTTTTTTAAAGGTTCTTCATACAAAACCGTTGCCGCACAGCCAAGGAGCCGGGGGGGCGGGGGCGGGAACTTCGGCGGACCGTTTCCACGCGCTCCGTAGGGGCGGCTAT
>CAZDOX010000212.1:0-2078 GCA_964507155.1 uncultured Lachnospiraceae bacterium | reverse complement strand
GCTGACCGGAGATCTGGCGGTGCTGAAGGATTTGGTGTACGCGTTGATTTTGATTGTCATCGTCATTTACAACAACTCGCCCTCCCTTGCCAATTTCCGTGAGAAGTACAATTTGTCCGCGCTGATTCATCGCTTTTCCAAAGGCGAGCGAGACGACGCCGGCAGATGGGACGTCGTTCCGACCAAAATCGACATGGACGCGTTGCTGTCTACCGATTTTGTGGTCAACGACAATGAAGCCGATAAACCGAAGGAGGAAAGCGACCATGAGTGAGTTTGTATTGGAAACCAAACATCTGGGGATTTCCTTTGGCGGTTTGCATGCGGTCAGCGACGTTAATTTGCAAATTCGCGAAGGGGAGATTTACGGGTTGATCGGCCCGAACGGCGCGGGGAAAACCACCATTTTTAACTTGTTGACCGGCGTTTATCAGCCGACGGAGGGAACCTTTTTCTTGGCGGGGAAAGAACTTCGCCGCATGTCGCAAGAGAGAATCAATCGCGAGGGAATTGCCCGCACATTCCAAAACATTCGGTTGTTCAACAACATGACCGTGCGTCGTAACGTGATGGTCGGGTTGCACAATCGGCCGGAGTTTCAATGCAACATGGCGGAGAGTATTTTGCGCTTGCCCCGCCACTTCCGCGTGGAAAAACAAATGCGGGAAAAAGCGTCGGAAATATTGAAAATTTTCGATTTGGAAGAAGAGCAAAACACACTGTCCTGCAATCTTCCTTACGGAAAGCAGAGAAAACTGGAAATCGCGCGCGCTTTGGCGACGCAGCCGAAGCTGCTGCTGTTGGACGAACCGGCCGCCGGCATGAATCCGCACGAAACCGAAGATTTGCGTCAAACGGTGCAGCTGCTGCGGGAGCAATTCGGCGTGACGGTTTTGCTGATTGAACACGATTTGAAATTTGTATCCGGTATTTGCGATCGCTTGACCGTGCTGAATTTCGGCACGGTGATCGCGCAAGGAAACACCAAAGATGCGCTCAGTGATCCGGAAGTCATCAAAGCGTATATCGGAAAGTGAGGCAGCCATGGCACTTCTTGAAGTAAAGCAATTGGAAGTTTACTACGGCGTCATTAACGCGCTCAAAGGAATATCGTTTCATGTGGACGAGGGTGAAATTGTCACGTTGATCGGGGCAAACGGAGCGGGGAAGACCACCGCCATGCAGAGTATTATGGGATTCATTCATCCGCGCGCCGGGGAAATTTGCTACGGGGGGGATTCTATTGTGGGGATCCCGACGCACAAGATCATGCGCCGCGGTTTGACGCAAGTCCCGGAGGGGCGACGCATTTTTTCCGAGCTGAACGTATATGAAAATTTGGTCATGGGCGCGTATATTTCTCGGGATCGTGCGCAAGTCAAACGGGATTTGGAGGAGGTTTACTCTCTGTTTCCGCGTCTTGGCGAAAGAAAAACGCAAATGGCGGGCATGCTTTCCGGGGGAGAACAGCAGATGCTTGCCATGGGGCGCGCATTGATGAGCCACCCGAAACTGCTGATGCTGGACGAGCCGTCCATGGGATTGGCGCCAATTCTGGTCACACAAGTGTTTGATATGATCAAACATCTGAACGAAAAGGGAACCACCATCTTGTTGGTCGAGCAAAATGCGGAAAAAGCGCTGTCTATTGCAGATCGCGCCTACGTCATGGAAACGGGCGCCATCACGCTGTCCGGGACCGGTGCGGAGCTTGCCGCCAGCGAAAAGGTGCGAGAGTCGTATCTCGGCGCCTAACGGTATTATAAGCGGGGAACAGTGTGCCCTGCTGCCAAGACGCCCTAAAGTAAAAAGCAGAAAACGAAAATAAAAAGAGCAATGCGGATGCTTGTCGCCAAACGAGACGAGCATCCGATTGCTTTTTTGCTTTTTTCCCCCCAACTATTGACAAAGAGCCTTTTTACTTTAAAACAAAGAAAAAGCACCATCCACCGGATGGTGCAAATATGAATGTCAGCGTTGACCTATCTCCCCGGCTCGTCTCCAAGCAAGTATTGTCGGCACAGCAAAGCTTAACTTCTGTGTTCGGAATGGGAACAGGTGGACCCTTTGCGTTAACA
>CAZDOX010000211.1:0-2089 GCA_964507155.1 uncultured Lachnospiraceae bacterium | reverse complement strand
ATTTTAACTGTACTGTTTTCTAAAAATGTCCTTGACAAAGGGTACACTTTAATTTGCAAGGCGCTTTCGATATAGCCGGAAATCCAGTTGGTCATGACGTTTTCCGCCGCGCTGCCGAGGAAAATGCACGCGACGCACAACGCCATCGCAACGGTGCGCTTTTTTGCCGAAGTCGGCGAATCCGCGGACGCGTGGGACAAGTTCAAATTCGGCATGGGAGAAAAGCAAAAAAGCAGGCAAGAGATCAGCGGCAGCAGCGCCCAAAATAAAGTCAGGTACATCCAATTTTGATTTCCGAACCAAGCCAAAAACGCAGAACTGACGCAAACGACCATCAAAACGCCATAGGCATACAGCGAATGTAGCATACTCATGTCTCTCTCGGGATGCTCAGACGGGAGCGCGGCGATCAGAGGACTGAGCAGCACCTCGCACAAACCTGCGGCGACGGAAAAAATGAGCGTTCCCACGACCAATCCCGCATAGGCATACTGAGGAAACAACGTGGGAATCAGCGCGTATACGACAAGACCGAGGCTGGTGATCAGCGGCATCACGCGCACCACGGTTTGGATTCGAAAATGCTTGGAAAAAAAGGTGAAAATCAAATCAATCGCCAACTGCGTGGTAAAATTGACCAGCACCAGCGTACCGAGCATCGTGTAAGATATATGGTACATTTCTCTGAACGTCAAAAACAAAATCGGCGGCAAACTGAACACCGAGGACATGGCAAGATAAGCATAGAAGCACGCAAAACGCGTTCGTTTAAAATTGGGCGTTGACATCATACTCTCCGTTCCGCCGCGAAACGCGGCACCAAAACCGAAATACAAAAATCGGATCACGCCTATTATAGCATAACGCAAAGAAAAAAGCAAGAAAAAACAAGAAAAAATTTCACAGCGGACAAAAGTTTCGATTCGTCTCAAATCCTTGGTCTATTTCACGCAACCGGGCTGTGTTTTTTCTTGTTTTCCCCTTTACTTTTACTCAAAAATTTGCTATAATATAAGGCAGAGATCAAGACAACATCCACGGAAAGGATTTTTAACCATGCTGAAATTATACAATTCCCTGACCCGCACACGCGACGATTTCGTCCCCAACGAGCCGGGAAAAGTCACCATGTACACCTGCGGACCGACCGTGTATCATTTTGCGCACATCGGAAACCTGCGCACCTATGTGATGGAAGACGTTTTGGAAAAATATCTCCGTTACACCGGTTACGACGTCACGCGCGTCATGAACATTACCGACGTCGGGCACTTAACCTCCGACGCCGACGAGGGTGAAGATAAAATGCTCAAAGGCGCCCAGCGCGAGCACAAAAGCGTCATGGAAATCGCAAAATATTATACGGACGCTTTTTTTGCCGATTGCGCCAAACTGCAAATCAAAACGCCGGACGTAGTCAAACCGGCAACCGAATGTATCGACGACTTTATTCGTGTCATTCAAGGATTGCTGGACAAAGGGTATGCCTATCGGGCGGGCGGCAACGTATACTTTGACACCTCCAAGCTAAAAGAATACTATGTATTCAATAACTTCAATGAAGACGACCTTGCCGTCGGCGTTCGCGACGGTGTGGAAGCCGATCAAAACAAGAAGAACAAAAACGATTTTGTCCTTTGGTTTACCAAATCCAAGTTTGAAGACCAAGCGCTGAAATGGGATTCCCCTTTTGGCATAGGCTATCCCGGTTGGCACATTGAATGTTCCTGCATTTCCATGAAATATCTGGGAGAGCGATTGGATCTTCATTGCGGCGGAATTGATAACGCCTTTCCGCATCATACCAATGAAATTGCTCAATCCGAAGCGTATCTCGGACATAAATGGTGCAATTATTGGTTCCACGTTCACCATTTGAATACAAGCGGTGGGAAGATGTCCAAATCCAAAGGGGAATTTTTGACCGTATCCTTATTGGAGCAAAAAGGATACGACCCGCTCGTTTATCGCTTTTTCTGTTTGCAATCGCACTATCGCAAAAATCTGGTGTTTTCCTATGAAAATTTGGATAACGCGGTGATCGCGCATCGCAAATTGATTCAAAAAATTGCCGCGCTTCGCCCCGATG
>CAZDOX010000210.1:0-2101 GCA_964507155.1 uncultured Lachnospiraceae bacterium | reverse complement strand
TAATAATAATAATAATGGGATTTTTTTCAAAAAACATTCGGGCAGGCCGACAAGGTACGCCGACATGCCCGAAAAAAGTCATATGTATTTACGCTTTTATGTTCTTATGCGATCTGCGATCTGTGCGATCTCCGTCGGTCAACCGATGGTGCCGCTCATATCGCCTCCGATGCCGCCATCGGGTTCACCGCCAAATTCGCCGCCAAACTCACCGTCGGTTTGCGGGGGTTCGTGGGGGAAGAAAGAATCGTCGAAATCGTAGGGATAATTGCCGTCTTCAATTTCTTGAATGATGTCCGTAACTTCATCGGCGGAGTTGATCACGACAGTAACGGAGAGCGCGATGAGCGCGACCGCAAGTACCAAGCTGATGATGCCGCATACCAAGCCGCTGATGGCTTTTTTATCCATGGGATGACCCTGCCGCGAGAGCAGTGCGAAAATAATCGCCAGCGAAGCGGTAATGGGCGTGGTACACGAGCAGCAGCAAAGAACAATGGAGACCACGCCGAGAATGAGAGAGGCGATGGCGAATCCGTTTTGCTCCGGACGAAGCTCGGTTGGGGGTGTCGATGTCGTTGTGGTTGATCCGATAGGATCGGTCGAGGGATCTTGATACGACGTTTGATCTTGATCGTAATCCATGATAAGGCTCCTTTTCTGCAGCGGAAATAAATTCTTCGTTATCATTGTAGCACATTTCGGACTTATTGTCAACCGTTTGAACGATGAATTTTCGCGATCGGTCAAAAAAATTTCAAAGCGATTCTTGCAAAAAATGAAAAAATATGGTAAAATATACATACGCGGCGGTACATTTGTGCGAAAGAATATGGCCGCGAACCGAATAAATTCTCCCAAAGAATGGTGAAGTGTGGAATTCACATACGAGGCGTTATATTTGCGCGAACAGAATATGGCCGCGAACCAAATAAATTCTCCCATAGTTCTCATGGATTTAGGGAGAAGGCAGCGTGAAAGTTTAATTTATGCCGCCGCATGGCGGCGGAATGGAGATTAACATGGATGAAGTAGAGCAAATTCGGAAAGAAATCAAAGCACTGTATCATCAAAACCCCAACATTCACGTGGACATCGCCACGACACATCCGAAGCTGATTCTCAAGCAAGCACCGGCACGCATTATGGGCGTGTACGCCAACGTGTTTCGCGTCCAAGAGATGGGAACCGCTTACCCGATTTGTCACTCATTGCAATATGCCGACGTACTGATCGGACGGGTGAAAATCCATGAGCTGAATCGGTGATGGGGGCGGCATTTCGAGCAACTGCTGTGCTGTCTTTGCATGGCAGTTTTTTCGTTTTTCAAAAATCTTTAAAAAATTGCGCCTTTTTGAAGAAATTGTGAAGAATTAATTGACAAAATGAACGCTTTGTGTTATAATATGTCGTGTTCTGTTGTTTCGACTCGACGGGCGACCGATCGATCGGAATAAACAAAATATCCACTCGGAAGGGTTCCGAAGAATAAAAGAGGAGGAACATTGTTATGTTCAAAAAAGTTTTTTCCCTTTGCCTCGCTGTTCTGATGGTTGCCGCTATGTGCGTATCGATGGTATCGTGCACCGAAACCAAGGACGATTTTAAGCTGGGCGTGATTTTGCTTCATGACGAGGCGTCGACCTACGACCTCAACTTCATTGAAGCGGTCAACCGTGCTGCCGAGCAGCTCGGACTTTCCAAAGATCAGGTCATTTTCAAGAAGAACATCCCCGAATCGAACGCTTGCTACGAAGCAGCTGCCGAGTTGGTGGATGAGGGGTGCAACGTGATTTTCTCGGACAGCTTTGGCCACGAGTCTTTCTTGCTCAAAGCCGCAAAAGCATTCCCCGACGTTCAGTTCTGCCATGCAACGGGTACGATGGCACATACGGAAGGCGTTTCCAACTTCCACAACGCTTTCGCTTCCATTTATGAGGGCCGTTTCCTTGCCGGTATCGCTGCGGGCATGAAGCTCAATGAGATGATCGAAGCAGGTAAAATCACGGCAGATCAAGCAAAGATCGGTTACGTCGGCGCATTTACTTACGCCGAGGTGATTTCCGGTTATACTTCTTTCTACCTGGGTGCAAAGTACATG
>CAZDOX010000209.1:0-2105 GCA_964507155.1 uncultured Lachnospiraceae bacterium | reverse complement strand
GGACATTTCATCGAAGGAGGTAATTCCACGATGCAGCCAATGAAAAATTTGCTTTCCGCGAAAGCCGGACTCCCCCATTGCCTTGAGAAAATCGGTCATTTCGGATAAATTCATAGATTTGATGTCGGTTAGCATAGGTCTTCCCTCCTTTTGGTTTTATTTTTTCAATAGCTTGGCGATAAAAAATCCGTCGGTCTGATGACGGTGAGGCCAAAGTGTAATCATACCGGAGTCCACAGTTCCGATGGGAGTCGGTAAAGTAAAAGGGACGGGAGAAAAATCGTTTTGTTGTTGCAGGAAATCACGGACAACATCTTCGTTTTCACGTTGCAGTATAGTACAGGTGGAATAAAGTAAAATACCGCCGTGGCGAACATATTTTGAAGTGTTACGCAGAATTTCACGTTGTATTTGCGGCAAATGCTCCAATGGTGTCGGATCTTTATAACGAATATCGGGCTTTTTCCGAATAACGCCCAAACCGGAGCAAGGGGCATCAACGATGACCAAATCAAATTGATTTTCCCATTCCGCCTCAAATTTTCTTCCGTCTTTTTCCATTGCTTGAATGGAAGTTAACCCCAGTCGTTTCGCTGCTTCGGAAATCAGCCGAATTTTATGGGGGTGCAAATCACAAGAAATGATTTGACCTTTGTTTTCCATAGCGATGGCGGCGGCAAAAGATTTACCACCCGGTGCGGCGCATACGTCAAGAACTTTCATCTCAGGCTGTGGATTGGCTGCCAAAACGGATAATTTGGCTGCAACATCTTGAATATAGAATTTTCCCTGTTGAAAAGAAGCAAGATGCTCCAAATTCCCTAATTCCTCTAATTCCAAGCAGTTTGGAAGCCACGAATGAGCGGTGGCATTGACACCGAGTTCTTCTAATTCGGAGATGAGATTTTCTGTGTTTGTTTGCAAGGTATTTACCTGTGCTTGCGTAGGAGGTTGGGCATTATCGGCTGCCAAAATCGCTTCCAATTCATCGGCGGGGAGAGATTTAGAAAATTCTTCGACAAGCCATTTAGGGTGACTGTATCGAATATCTAACTCTTGCGGTTGTGGTAATCCGTTTTTTAATTCCCGTGTAAAAGACCGCAAAACCGCATTGACAAAGGAGGCGGCTTTTGGATTTTTTGCGTAACGCTTGGTTAAATTGACTGCCTCATTGACGGCGGCGTGAGCGGGAATACGATCCAACATACTCATTTGATAAAGAGCGAGTCGTAGACTATTTCGTACTGAAGGTTCCAATTTTTCAATGGGTGTAGAGGACAGCCGAGCTAAATGCCAGTCCAGTAGTATGCGATTTTGCAATACTCCGAAAGTAAGTCTTGTGGCAAGCGCGGCGTCACGACTACTGAGTTCCGCACGCCGAATGGAATTGCGAAGATAGCCGTCAGACCACGCACCTTGCTTTTCTCCTGCCATCAGACAATTCAAAGCTACTTCGCGCGCAGTTGCCTTCATCAAAGCTGCTCCCCCACTTTCAGCGAATGTCCTTGAAGAAAATTCGAGGCGGGCATCACTTTTTTACCGTCCGGCTGAAGTTCAATAATGCGCAAAGCGGTTTGATTTCCGCAGGCAACCAAAATTCCTTGCTTGCCTGCCTCTAAAACTGTTCGAGGAGTTCCGCTACCCTTGCCTACTTCTGTTTTGGCAATTTTGCAGCGCAGATCGGCAACCGTAGTGACCGCCGAAGGCCAAGGATACAAGCCGCGCACTTGGTCGTGCAATTCTTGTGCGGAACGTGTAAAGTCCATTGCCGACAAGTCCTTGCTCAGCATCGGAGCTAAAGTGACTTCGTTTTCATTTTGCGGTGTACGTGTTGCGGTTCCGTTTTCCAATGTTTTTACGGTTTGCGTCAACAGCTCACCGCCTATTTTCGCCAAACGGGCAGTCAGTTCAGCGGCGTTTTCCGATGGTTCAATCGGAGTAGCTGCCTGTGCGATAATGTCACCGGCATCAAGGGCTTCTGCCATATACATAATTGTAACGCCGGTTTCCTTGTCGCCGTTTAAGATAGCCCGGTTAATGGGAGCCGCTCCGCGATATTTAGGAAGCAAAGAGGAATGAACGTTGATACACCCAAAATGAGGATA
>CAZDOX010000208.1:0-2105 GCA_964507155.1 uncultured Lachnospiraceae bacterium | reverse complement strand
AAAATTCTTGAAAAGGGGTGTGGGGGAAAACTTCTTTTAAGAAGTTTTCCCCCGCCTCTTTCGCGTTTCCTTATTTTGCCTCAACGCTTTTTTGTTTTTTTGCCGCAAGAGCCGCAAGAGCTGCAAGAGCAGTTTCCGGTGCACGAGGTGCCGCAAGAACAGCCACAGCCGCCGTGCCGTATCATGTGAATCAACGCCAAAAGAAAGCCGGCTACAACAAGAAAAAGCAACAGCCAAGAAAGTCCGTTCATCTCTGCCTCCTCCACTCTGCCGTCACGCACGGCACAAAAGTACAAAAATTATGTAAAAAACCGCCGCTTAGGCAAATCAAAGAATTCCCAGCGCCAGCAACACATGCGCCGCGCAAAAGCTGACCAACCACGCTACGCCACACTGCAGCACCACAACGATCGCCGCCCAACGATGCCCCAGCTCACGTTTGACCGCGGCAATCGCCGCAACGCATGGCGTATACAGCAAGGAAAATATCAAGAATACCAACGCCGTTCCTTGCGTAAACAAGGCATCCAGCGATGAGGTCGTCCCGCCGAGCAACACACGCAGTGTGCTGACCACGCTTTCTTTCGCCGTAAATCCGGTGATCAGCGCGGTGGAAATGCGCCAATCCCCCAATCCCAGCGGGCGAAAAACGGGAGCGATCCAACTGCCGATCAGTGCCAGCAAACTGTCGGACGAATCCTGCACCAGATTTAACCGAATGTCGAACGATTGTAAAAACCAAATCAATACCGACGCGACAAAAATCACGGTGAACGCCTTGACCAAAAAATCTTTTGCTTTTTCCCAAATCAATTGCAACACGTTTCGCGCCTTGGGAATTCGATAGTTGGGCAGTTCCATCACAAACGGAACCGGCTCGCCGCGAAACGCCGTGTGTTTCAGCACAAGCGCATAAAGGATTCCGACCAAAATGCCGCCAAAGTACAATCCGATCATCACCGGCACGCGATAGATTCCGTCAAAAAACGCAGTGGTGAACAGCGCATAAATCGGCAGTTTGGCGCTGCAGCTCATAAACGGCGTCAGCAGTACCGTCAATTTGCGGTCACGATCGGACGGCAGCGTTCTGGTTGCCATAATCGCGGGAACCGAACAACCAAACCCAATCAACATGGGGACAATGCTTCGGCCGGATAATCCGATTTTTCGCAACAATCGGTCCATCACAAAAGCCACGCGAGCAATATAGCCGCTATCTTCCAGCAAGGAAAGAAAGAAAAACAGCAAGACAATCACCGGCAGGAAGCTGAGAACGCTGCCAACCCCGGCAAAAACGCCATCCACGATCAAAGAGCGCACAACCGGGTTGATGCCAAATGCAATCAATCCGCGATTTGCCGCCTCGATCAGCGTGTTGATTCCCAGTTCAAAACCATCGGCAAGCCATGCGCCGACGGACCCGAACGTCAGAAAAAACACCGTTCCCATGATCAAGATAAACGAGGGGATCGCCGTATATTTCCCCGTGAGCACCGTGTCAATTCTTTTACTGCGCTTACTCTCCACGCTCTCCCCGGGATAAATCACCGTTTGCGCGCAAATTTTACCGATAAAGCGAAAGCGCATGTCCGACAGCGCGGATAGGCGATCGGTGCCGGTTTCTTCCTCCATTTGACGAACGGCGTGCTCGACCATTTGCACCTCTCGATCGTGCAGATGTAAATGCGCCATAAGAGGATCGTTTCCCTCCATCAGTTTCGTCGCCGCAAACCGAACGGGAATATCGGCTACTTTGGCGCGTTCTTCCACCACGTGCGTCACGGTTTTCAGACAGCGCAAGACCGCGTCGCGTTCCGTTCCGCTTTGCCCGAGCCCGATTTTTTCGTTGGGCAATACACCATAGCGCGCGATGTGAATGGCATGATGAACCAATTCGTCAATTCCCTCGTTCTTCGCGGCGGAAATCGGAATAACCGGTACTCCGAGAGCGTCTTCCAATCGATTAATATCGATACTTCCGCCGTTTTTTCTGACCTCGTCCATCATATTCAACGCAATCACCATCGGCATATCCATGGTCAACAGTTGGCAGGTCAAATACAAATTTCTTTCAATGTTGGAAGCGTCCAAGATATTGATGATGC
>CAZDOX010000207.1:0-2125 GCA_964507155.1 uncultured Lachnospiraceae bacterium | reverse complement strand
TCTGAAAAACGGATCGTTTTTCAGATCGAAGTTTTGTGACTTTCGCGTCACCGACGCGAATTTCCTGACGGAAAGTGCCACAAAACTTCAAATGAAATTTACCCTTTCTTTTTCCGCCGTTTTTCAATTCCGAAAAAGCGCCGCAAAAAAGGAGCAAGCAACGCAGGCGAGCGTACCAATATGATTTTCATGTTCCAACCACCTTTCCGTAAAAGCTGCCGTTTCCCGCTACGACAAGTATATGCCGAAAGTCCCCTCTTGGCGAAAAATCCTCCCCGAACTTGCGCGGAGATTTTGACCTCGCGATAGTCCTGCTTTCTCAAACTTCCGTATTGACAAGCGTTTTTATCTGTGCTATAATGAGCTGACCAATTTAAAATCATGTGTTGCCGCGCGGCGGCAGAATGGAGATGATCGATGATGAATCAAAACTTAAAGGGCAGAGATTTTCTCAAGCTGTTGGATTATACGCCGGATGAAATATCCGATTTGCTGGATCTTGCCGCCGAATTGAAAGCGAAGAAAAAAGCGGGGATTCCTCACCGCTTGCATGAGGGAAAAAATGTGGCGCTGATTTTTGAGAAAACCAGCACGCGCACGCGCTGCGCTTTTGAAGTTGCCGCGCACGATCTCGGCATGGGAAGCACCTATCTGGATCCTACCGGCTCGCAAATTGGAAAAAAAGAAAGCATCGCCGACACGGCACGTGTGCTTTCCGGCATGTTTGACGGTATTGAATACCGCGGTTTCGGTCAGGAAATTGTCGAAGAATTGGCGCGATACGCCACCGTTCCCGTTTGGAACGGATTGACCAATGAGTTTCACCCGACTCAAATTTTAGCCGATTTTTTGACCATCCGCGAGCACTTTGACAGGCTGCGCGGCATAAACTTTGTATACATGGGAGATGCCCGCTACAATATGGGCAATTCGCTGATGGTCGGCTGCGCGCTGATGGGGTTGAATTTTACCGCTTGTGCGCCTGCCGCCTATTTCCCCGACGCGGCTTTGATTGAGACATGCCGCGCACTGGCTCAGCGCAGCGGCGCTACCTTGCGCTTCTCGGAAAATCCCATGATCGCCGTGCCGGGCGCCGACGTTATCGCGACGGATGTTTGGGTTTCCATGGGAGAACCGACGGAAATTTGGGAAAAGCGCATTGCCGAACTTTCCCCTTACCAAGTCAATCGAGAGTTGATGGAACTTGCCGGACCGCAAGCGGTCTTTATGCACTGTCTCCCCGCTTTTCATGACAGAAAAACCACGGTCGGCAAAGAGATGGGGGAGAGATTCGGCCGCGAAGCGATGGAGGTCACCGATGAAGTGTTTGAGTCGGAGCGATCTCTTGTGTTTGCGGAAGCAGAAAATCGCATGCACACCATCAAGGCGGTCATGGCAGCCACGCTCTGACTCTGAGCTCTCCGGGTTCTAGGCGCTCCGGACTCTGATCTATGATCGGATGAAGCGACGCACCCGATGGCACTTTCCTAATTTTCAATTATTTTTGCCGGAAGTCTTGACAAAGCGTTGCATTTGTGTTACAATATCTTCACCGATAGAGGTGCATCTTGAAATCAGTACGCTTTCCGTGGACGCTGACCGAGCGGGAAAGTTGAAAGGTTCGGGTGCCGAAGGCATTTCGTGGTACAAGAAATGTACTGGCAGCAGGAAATAAGATTCGTGTTGCTGTCGCAGCGTTGCGGAGTGCTATCTGATTGTCGAACAATTGCATTTCCGATTACCTATGGGGGTATGGGCGAGATGTTTGTTAATCAAGGTGGCTGCGGGATCGGCAGTCACCTTTTTATATTTTATGCTACGCATATGCTATGCATGCGGCAGATCCAACCACATTTTTATGATGTAAAGGAGTTTTATGATGAATCAAAATTCTATCTTTCGCGGTGTTGCCACCGCCCTGATTACCCCTATGACCAAAGACGGGCAGGTGGACTATCCGTCTTACGGCAGATTGATCGATTGGCAAATCGCATGCGGAATCAATGCTCTGGTCGCGGCGGGGACCACCGGTGAAGCGTCTACCTTAACCGACGAGGAACACCGAGAAGTGATCCGATATACCGTCGAGCGCGTGGCGGGAAAGGTGCCCGTAATCGCGGGAACC
>CAZDOX010000206.1:0-2156 GCA_964507155.1 uncultured Lachnospiraceae bacterium | reverse complement strand
AGACGTGCTGGACACGTGGTTCTCCTCCGCGCTGTGGCCGTTCTCTACGCTCGGCTGGCCGGACCAAACCGAAGATTTGAAAAAATATTACCCGACCAACGTGTTGGTCACCGGATATGATATTATCACATTTTGGGTTTCCCGCATGATTTTCTCAGGGCTTGAGCACATGGGAGAAAAACCGTTCTCCACAGTGTTTATTCACGGGTTGGTGCGCGACGCGCAAGGAAGAAAAATGTCCAAATCTCTGGGCAACGGCATTGATCCGCTGGAAATTATCGATCAATACGGTGCCGACGCGCTCCGCTTTGCCTTAGCAACCGGAAATTCTCCCGGAAACGACATGCGCTTCTCCGATGAGAAAATAGAAGCTGCCCGAAACTTTGCCAATAAACTTTGGAACGCTTCCCGCTTTGTTCGCATGAATTTGAGCATCGATCAAATTGTCCTCCCCGCAGACCACAAACTTGCCACCGAGGATAAGTGGGTGTTGACGGAATATCAAAAAACAATCAAAACCGTCAACGATGCGCTGAATTCTTTTGAAGTCGGCGTGGCGCTGAACACGCTTTACAATTTCACGTGGGATATTTTCTGCGACTGGTATATTGAGCTGTGCAAAGCCAGACTCAACGATAAAGAAAGCGAGGGAAATATCATCGCGCAGCATGTTTTGTGCTATGTGCTGGACGGAATTCTCAAGCTGCTTCATCCGTTTATGCCGTTCATCACCGAAGAAATTTACTCTTCCCTGCCGCACATCGACGGCGCGCCGGAAAGCATTATGATCGCCTCTTATCCGACGTTTGACGAGCATATGCAGTACGACAAAGAGAGCGAGCACATGACCTATGTCATTGACGCGATTCGCGCCATTCGCAACCGTCGGTCAGAAATGAATATTGTTCCTTCCCGCCGCGCGAAAGTTTATATTGAAACCAAATACGCCGACGCGTTCCCGTCCTCTTCGTTTGTTTTCTTCGAACGGTTGGCGTCAGCCTCCGAGGTTCAAGTCTCCGCCTCTTTTGACGGAATTTTGAACCCGGACGAAACGGTTCAAATCGTCACGTCCGCGGCGACGGTTTATCTGCCACTGTCCGATATGATCGACACCGAAAAAGAAAAAGCCAGATTGCAAGCAGAAGGGGCACGATTGGAAAAAGAGATCGAGCGTGCCATGGCAAAATTGGCCAACGAAAGCTTTGTTGCCAAAGCACCTGCCGCCGTTGTGGCAGCCGAGCGCGCGAAGCTGGAAAAGTATCGCGAAAATCTGATCGGCGTTCAAAACGCACTGAGTAAATTATCGTAAGGAGCGAACATGCGCCATGACGGACCGCACGGCTTATCTTTGCTTGCTGCACTTGCATACGATAGACGAGGATCTCTATCGACGCTTGTACGAAAAAGCTCGTGCCGAACGGCAGCATACCGCGGATCGCTTTTCTCGGCGAGAGGACGCGGTTCGTTGCATTGCTGCCGAGGCGCTGCTGACCGATGTACTGGCTGCCCGAGGGATGAGGTCGCTTCCTCCCGTTCGCCGCGGCGCGGGAGGAAAACCGTACTTGGATTTGCCCGATTTTCACTACAATCTTTCACACGGGGGAGATCTGGTCGCGCTGGCGTACGGAGCTGCGGAAATAGGCGTGGACGTCGAACCGATCCAAGACAAGAAGTCGCGATTATCGATAGCAAGTCGTTATTTCACCGACTCGGAGCGCATGGCGCTGGAGCATCCGGATGATGTGGATCCGGCAACCCTTTTCACCATTCTTTGGACGCGAAAAGAAAGTTATGTAAAATATACGGGTTGCGGATTATCGCAAGGATTGCGATCATTTTCGGTCGATACCCGGCTGCCATGGGGCGAAATTCACTCCAAAGACGGAGAAGTCCTACCGCCCCGTTGCTATACTGTCCTGACCGACGATCATCACTGCGTCTCGCTGTGCGGAGCGTTCGATCGGGTGCAAATCAGAGTCATGGACGGCATGGGCGACGATGTCCATCATACATGACGCCGAATAAAAAACAAAATTCCACCGGCGCTACCGCTCGGATCGATTCGCCGAGAGGTCGCCGGACACTATAAGGAACGAGAAATGCGGGGAAAAACTTCTTAAAAGAAGTTTTTCCCCGCACCCCTTTTCAAGAATTTT
>CAZDOX010000205.1:0-2162 GCA_964507155.1 uncultured Lachnospiraceae bacterium | reverse complement strand
GTGCGGTTCGCGGCGGTACCGGGTATGCCAAATGCGGCGGAAACTACGCGGCAAGCAACCGCGCCGGGATGAAAGCCGAGAAAAAAGGCTATTCGCAGGTACTGTGGCTGGACGGCGTTCAACGCAAATACATTGAAGAGGTGGGCGCGATGAACGTCATGTTCATGATCGACGACGAGGTGGTCACCCCTGCGCTGACCGGATCGATTTTACCCGGCATCACCAGAAAATCTTGCATTGAGGTGCTAAAGGACAAAGGCTTCACCGTCAACGAGCGTTTGTTGTCCGTGGATGAGCTGGGCGAAGCGCTGGAGCAAGGCAGATTAAAGGAAGCATGGGGATGCGGAACCGCTGCCGTTGTGTCTCCCATCGGCGAGCTGTGCTATAAAGATCGCATTTACACCATCAACAACGGAAAAATCGGCGCGGTTACGCAAGATCTCTACGACACCCTGACCGGAATTCAGTGGGGAAAAATTGAGGATCGCTACGGCTGGACCTACTTGGTGCAATAATCTTTTCGCCCTTGCCCTTGTGCGCTTCCGTGTCCGGGTCTTGTTTCACCGACGCGTGAGCCGATAATCGGAAAACGGGGAGGAACTTTCAAAAAGAAGTTCTTCCCCGCTCTTTTGTCGGCTTTATGCCGTTGCTTTATTCTTTATCTTTATCTTTATCTTTTTCTTTGTCTTTCTCTCTGTCCTTATCTTTGTCTTTTTCTTTGTCGCCGTCTTCTTCTTCGGGGGCGGGTTTCAACCATACGGTCGTTTTTTCAATTCTGTGATCCACCACCGAATCCACATGAATGGACAAACGCTCCGTCTCGATGTCGCAAGTCGTGCCATCGTCCGGTACGGCGCCCAACTGCCCGAAAATATATCCGCCGAATGTATCGCACTCCTCATCCGCGAACGTCACGCCCAGCGCCTTGGAAACGTCTTCCAGCATGGCAGCGCCGGTGATCGCAAAGTGATCTTCATCCAATTGACGAATATCTTCCTCCACCACCTCGTCTTTGTCGCCCAAATCGCCAACCAACAATTCCAGCAGGTCGTGCAAGGTAATGACGCCCATGGTACCACCGTATTCGTCGACCACAACCGCAAAATAGTTGCGAGATTCTTTCATATTGTTGAACAAAACATCCGCTTTTGTGTTTCCGGGAACGAAATACGGCTTTTCCGCCGCCTCACGCAGCGCGTCGTCCGTGGAATGACATTCGGTTCGGAAAAATTTACGGCTGTTCAAAATGGCGACAATATCGTCGGCGTCCTCGCCGCAAATGGGATAAAAGCCGTGGCGCGTTTCCGTGACGGTTTTTTTCCACTCGTCAATGCCGTCCTCTTTGTACAGCAGCACAACCTCGCGGCGGTGCGTACAAACCTCGGACACCGATGTGTCATCAAATTCAAAAATGTTTTGAATCATCTCGTTTTCCATGCTGTCAATGGTACCGTGCTCGCTGCCGGTGTCCAGCATCAAACGAATTTCCTCTTCGGTCACCGGCTCGTTTTCCTCATTGGGATTGATATGGAACAAGCGCAACAACCCGTTTGTGGAAACGGTCAAAATCCAAACAAAGGGGGCAAAGCAAATTTGAACGAATCGCAAAATCCCCGCCAAGCCGAGAGAAAGCGATTCCGCATGCTTCATGGCGACTCGTTTGGGAACCAGTTCGCCGCAAACAATGCTGAAATAGGACAAAATAAACGTAATCACCAAGACGCAGATTTTCTGCAGTGTCGAACGGGAAATCATGGTGACGCCGACCGATTGCAGCCAATTGACCAGCGGCTCGGCAAAGCTGTCCGCCGCGTACGCAGACCCCAAAAGGCCCGCCAGCGTGATGGCAACTTGAATGGTGGACAACACTTTGGAAGAATCGCGCGTCAGCGTCAGCAGGCGCTTGGCGCGTTTGTTGCCGTCTTCCGCCAGTTTTTCCATTTTGGCTTCATTTACAGAAATAACTGCAATCTCCGCCGCGGCAAAAATTGCGTTCAGGCAGATCAACACGATCTGCAAAATAATAGGACCTAACATAAGGTTACAACTCCGTTTCATATTCCCGCACAGCGGGTGTATCAAATTTCAAAAATGCACAAAAAGGCACAGCCTATGCGCCACACGCGAACGGCATGTGGTGACCTGCATAGACAATGCCCATC
>CAZDOX010000204.1:0-2169 GCA_964507155.1 uncultured Lachnospiraceae bacterium | reverse complement strand
CGGGAATGACCAGCTCGTTCATGCGCTCAAAGATGTCCCCGGCGTTATCGAAGAACAGGAAATTTTTCAATCCGTCCATCTGCCCGCTGAGTTTGGACAGAAGACCGATCGTTCCGTTGCTGGCAATGCCGGTTTCTCCCAAACCGCCCGCCGCGCGAGCTGCCGTCCGATACAAATCCAGCGATGTGGAGAGCGAAGCGGATTGCCCCAGCACGTACTGCAAGGGATCGATGACGATGCGGTACAGAGCGAAGACGATCGGCAACTGCAACAGCAACGGCAAGCAGCCGGCTGCCGGGTTAAAGTTTTCTCTCTGATATAATTCTTGAATTTCGGTTTGCACCTTTTGTTGCGTCCGCTGGTCGCTGCGGCCGGCATATTTTTTGCGAATGGCCATTTCCTTGGGGCGCAGTTTGGCTTGGCGGATGGAATTTTTCTGCTGGCGAATGCTCAACGGAAGCATCAGCGCCTCAACCAAAATCGCAAAGATGATCAGCGCCACCAAATACGAGCCGGTAAAGCCGTCAAGCCAGCCGAGGAAAATTCCGATCCAACCCAGAATGGTCGCCCAAAAGCCCTTTTCCGCGTCTAAATCCACATGCGTTTGCAGCGCTTCAATGACCGTCAGCACATCGGCAGGGGTCATGGCGGAGTAATCTTGACCGGTCAGGACGCGGTCCTCCACCGCCAACTGCTCCGACGCAGCGGCGATGATTGCCAGCGCCGCGTCCATATCGGTCGGTTTGATCTCTTCGGGATCCACCGTCGCGTCGTCAAACCCGTCGGACAACATGTTGTATCCGCGATACGCGGCGATCAACAGTTCCCTGGAATCAAACGAGGAGGAATAAGCGGATGCCAGCGTTTGCGCGATGTCGTTGAGCAGATCCGCGTCCAGGGCGCAACCGTTTTGGGAAGCGTCGCTGTTGGAAATGTTTTTGGTCGTCAAGGTCGCTTTGGCAGAACTGCCGCAGCTGATCAAGGACGTCAACAGCAGGCACAGCATCAGTCCGAGCGCAAAGGCCCGGAACACAAATTGTCTTTTTTTGTTTTTCATCAAACTTTGTTGTATCGGAGGATTCCGATACTCCCTTCTCTCATTTCGTAACTCTCAACTTAACTTTAAAATTTCAACGTCCACGTTCGACTTTTATCATTATTGTCTTTGTCGTCGCGGAACGTTACCGCGGGGTGCGATGATCGGGAAGATAGCGCACAGCCGCGCGCGGCGGCGTGTCGTCTTTTGCTTCCGTGGCGCGGGGAGCTCCGCGGTCCGTTTCCGGCTCCTTTGCCGTATCATCGTCGGCAGGATCGACAGCGCTTGGCTCGGACGATTCGGAGGCCGTGTCCTTCGCGTCTTCCTTTTTGCCTGCCTCGTCGATCTCTGTGTCGTCGTCCTCCCCCAAGTCCCAATCCGGCGCATACGGCTTGACGCGAAATCCCCTCTCGGGGACCGGATCGTATCCGCCCGGGCAAAAAGGATTGCACCGGAGAATCCGAAAAAAAGTCAACCATAGACCGGCAAAAAAGCCACGTTTTTGAAATGCCTCAATGGCATAGGCGGAACATGTCGGATAAAATCGACATGTTGGGTTTCGTTTTCTGGGGGATAACCATTTTTGATACATCCGTATCAACCATATACAAAGATGTTTCATTCAAGATCGTTCATCTCGATCATTCGTCATGCTGCGGGGCGTGGGAGGGGTGCCTCTCTTTGTCGGCGCTGTTTTGATCCTTGGAGCGGTAAAAATGCAGGCGATAAAACGCGCGTCGGAGTTCCGCCTCGATCTCTCCGCTTTTTTTTCCGACAATGCCGGGGCGCGCCGCGATCACGACCAAAAAACCCACACTCAGCTGCCCCTCGTTCAGAATCGCTCGGTAGGCTTCGCGGATGATGCGCTTGGCGCGATTGCGCACGCAGGCGCCGCCGATTTTTTTGGATACCGATATCCCGACGCGATTTTGCATGAGACGCTGTGGGTGAGCAAGCATTCGTTTGCGCGCCGCATAATCTTTCAAAATGTAGACGTTGACGCAGTTTCCCGACGCGCGGCTCCCTTTTTGGTAAGCCTTGTTATACAAGTGGTGCTCTTGAATCGCAGCAAATTTCATGATCTATGAGATTCCTTTGCATACTAAGAGTTGTTTGGCTGTTCGGTTTCCGCG
>CAZDOX010000203.1:0-2194 GCA_964507155.1 uncultured Lachnospiraceae bacterium | reverse complement strand
ATGGAAAGCTACAAGAGAGAATTTATCCGATTTTTGCAAGGAGCGGGCGTGCTGAAGTTCGGAGATTTTACGGCGAAAAGCGGGCGAAAAATTCCGTATTTCATCAATGCCGGTATGATTAAAACCGGAGAAGATATTGCAAAGCTCGGCGAATTTTACGCCAGAGCGTATACCGAAAAATTGGGCGATCAAAAAGCGGTGCTGTACGGACCGGCTTACAAGGGAATTTCTCTTGCTGTTTCCGCCGCGGTCGCTCTGTCCAAAAAGGGACTCAATGTTCCGTTCTTCTTCAATCGTAAAGAGGTGAAGGACCACGGAGAGGGCGGCGTTTTTGTCGGCTACGTGCCGACTGCCGGTGAGCGCGTGGTCATTATCGAAGATGTGATTACGGCGGGAACCGCAATCCGAGAAAGCATGGAAATTCTTTCTCACTTGGACGATGTTCGTGTTGCCGCTACGTTTATTATGGTGGACCGTAAAGAAAAAGGACAAACGGAAAAGGGTGCAATGCAGGAAATTGAAGAACAATTCGGCTTCCCGGTGTACGCCATTGTCGATGTGTATGATATCATCGAATACTTGGAAGAGGATCCGGCCAATGCGGAAAATGTGACGCGCATCAAAAATTATTTGGCAATTAACGGGGCTGCGGTATGAGAAGTTTAATCAATATTCTCGACTTGAGCGTGGCGGAGCTGGATCAAATGCTGGACGTTGCCGATGACATCATCGCCCATCCGCAAAAATACAGCGAGGTGTGCCACGGCAAAAAGCTGGCGACGCTGTTCTATGAGCCGTCCACCCGCACGCGCTTAAGCTTTGAAGCTGCCATGATGGAGCTTGGGGGAAATGTCCTCGGATTTTCCGAGGCGTCCAGTTCCTCCGCTGCCAAAGGGGAAAGCGTGGCGGATACCATCCGTGTGATCAGTTGTTATGCGGATATTGCCGCCATGCGCCACCCGAAAGAGGGCGCACCGTTGGTGGCCTCTATGTATGCCGGAATTCCGATCATTAACGCCGGTGACGGCGGGCACAATCACCCGACGCAAACGTTGGCGGACCTTTGCACCATTCGCAGGGAAACCGGGCGCTTGGATCATCTGACCGTCGGTTTGTGCGGGGATTTAAAGTTCGGACGCACGGTACATTCGCTCATTGCCGCTATGGCGAGATACCCCGGCGTGCGCTTTGTACTGATTTCGCCGGACGAGTTGCGTGTGCCGGATTACGTGCGGGTCGATATCATGCAACGCGCAGGAATTGAGTACATGGAAACTGCCGATTTGGAGCAGGTCATGCCCGAGCTGGACATTTTGTACATGACGCGCGTACAACGCGAACGATTCTTTAACGAAGAGGAATATCTGCGGCTCAAGGATCGGTACATTTTGACGCCGGATAAGCTGCAAAATGCGAAAGAGTCGCTGCGTATCTTACATCCGCTGCCGCGCGTCAACGAAATCAGCGTTGCCATTGATCGTGACCCGAGAGCCGTTTATTTTCATCAAGTGCTAAACGGAAAATATATGCGAATGGCTTTGATTATGAAGCTGCTGAATATCACGGTCTGAGGAGGGAATTGTTGTGAAAATCGACGCGATTAAAAACGGACTGGTGATCGACCACATCCGCGCGGGACGTTCCATGACCATTTACCGTGCGTTGGACTTGGATCACTGCGAGGGGACGATTGCCTTGATTAAAAATGTCCCCAGTAAAAAAATGGGGCGCAAAGATATCATCAAAATTGACGACGATATTGAGCTGAATTTGGATATTTTGGGTTTTCTGGATCCGGAAGTCACGGTTAATTTGATCCGCGATGAAAAAATCGTGGAGAAAAAGCGAATTTGCTTGCCGGAACGATTAACCGATATGATTCGGTGCAAAAATCCACGTTGCATCACGTCCGTTGAGCAAGAATTACCGCATGTATTTGTGTTGACCGATCGTGCCCATCGCATTTATCGTTGCCTATATTGTGAAACGCAGGCGGATAGCTGAATACCAAGTTTTGTTGCACTCCACCGGTGATCTCGGCGGGGTGCAACTGTAACTATACTGAGTTTTTACGGCCTTGCCATGAGGTCATTTTGTATGAAAGGGGTAGTACCATGGATCATAAAATAAGCGATTCCCGTTCCGCGGCGACGCAGCCGATGATACCTCGTCGGATTCTCGGTGCGCTGCTATC
>CAZDOX010000202.1:0-2196 GCA_964507155.1 uncultured Lachnospiraceae bacterium | reverse complement strand
GAAGCGGCAGCCGGCTTGCTTAGGAACGGTGCGCCTTTTTCTTCCCTTTTCCTTTTTTCACGGCAGAAAAACCAAATGTCCCAATGGCTTTTCCCAATTCAAAGTATTGCCCGTGCGCAAAAGACGCAAGGTGCGCCCGCTCAATACACAATTTTCCGTCTTGGTCCAGTAGTGCCTCGTCCACACGAGTGGTAACGATATCCGCAAGAAATAAGTCATGCGAGCCAAGCGAAATCACATCACTTACCCGACATTCCAGGGAAATCGGACATTCTGCAATTGAGGGACATGCGACATGAATCCCCTCCTCTGCCGTGAGGTGGCAAGCCTGAAATTTGTCCGTTTTTGCCCCCGTGTACATCCCGCAGTAATCGGCAGCGCGAATCAGACCGGACGGCGTCAGATTGATGGTAAACTCCCCGCTGTCCTTGATCAGCGCATAAGAATATCGCTGCGGACGAACGGAAATATAGGTCTTGGGCGGGATGGTATTGATAATTCCCGTCCATGCGACGGTGATGATGTTCGGCTTTTCCATAGTTCCGCAGCTGACCATCATGGGAGGTAAGGGCGCAAGTAAGGTGGATCCTTTCCATTGAAGTTTCGACATGCTAATCTCCATTCCGCCGCCGTCGGCGGCATCAAATATTGCGAACAGAACAAGAGGCCACCGAAAGCCGATGACCCCTCATTCACAGTCTTATGGGCGCTTTTGCAAGCGTGGAAACAATTATGCTTGTAAAAAGTATAACATAAAAAGTTGATCTTGTCAAGGCTTTTTAAAAAATTTTAAAAATTAGTTTTTTGGATTGTCTCCGATAGCCGCGTGCCCGCAAGTGCCATCTACCCTCGCCGGTTCATCAATACTCTTTTCCCAAAATTTTCACCGACTTAACCAAGCGGCGGCAGTGAGTCCACTCTGTCTTACCGGGACACAAGCGATACTGACCGATGGTGGCAAAAATAAACCATGTCGCCATCGTGCCGTTGTCGTCGTCGCCGGGGAATCCGTCGTTGCCCGAATGGAACGCTTCCCGTGCGATTTTTTCTACCCAGTAATCGGTTTTATCCTGCGCACCGAGCGCCGCAAACAAGAAAGGCAAATGGAACGACGGCTGATTGGAAATCGCCATCTGTCCAAAATCCACAGCTGCCATCTCGGTCATCTCATGAATTTCGTTTTGGTAACCGAACACACGATATTTGGGCGGCGTGTTGAACAGTTGGTCCAATTTGGCGATCAAACGATCTTTTCCGCCGTGCAATTCAGCCAATCCCTCCACGTCATGCGGAACGGCGAAAGAGTTTTGCCATGCGGATCCCTCGGTATATTCACCGCCCCAAGAGCAAGGATCGAAAAATTCCGCCATAGCACCGTTTGTATCTCTGCCGCGCATAAATCCGGACGTCGCATCAAAAATGTTGCGATAATTCTTGGCGCGCGCCATATATTCGTCCACCAGCTCGTCGTGGCCGAGCACTTTGGCTACCGTAGCGATACACCAATCGCCATAGGCGCTGTCCTGGGTCAGATTGACCGATTCTCTTTGTTCATCTCGCGGCATATACCCGTATTTCAAGTAGGAAAGCGCACCGTTTCTGCCGTAGCGGCGGTCATCCGCCTCGTGATTGGCATGGTGCAGCATGCCTTTCAAGGCATTTTCCAGCACATCGCGAGAACCGATTCCGTTCACGGCAGCTTCGGCAATCACTGCGTCGATCAGCGTGCTGGGCATGCACCCCACCTCGCCCAACGACGGCCATCTTGGCAGCCAGCCGCACTCCAGGTAGTCGTTGACAAACCCTTCCAGCATTTCCGCAAATTCGTCGCGGGCAATTAGCGTGTAAAGGGGATATACGGTGCGGTAGGTATCCCAAAATCCGTTATCGGTGTAGCGAACACCGGGGCGAACTTTACCGTCGCAGGGCGTGTAGTGAACGGGGGCGCCGTCGGCGTCCAGTTCGTACGCTTTGTGCGGGAAAAGGAAGGGGCGATACAAGCAGGAGTAGAACGTCTTCATCTGCTCTTGATCGTCGGTTTCAATTTCTATGCGGTGCAGTTTTTCTTCCCAGTTGTTTTCCGCCATGTTGCGAAGCGTATCAAAGGAAAGCGTTCCGCATTCCCGGTCTATGGCAGCTTCCGCCATGGCTTCGCTGATGTACGAAATGCCAAGTCTTGCTTCCAGATTCCGTCCT
>CAZDOX010000201.1:0-2228 GCA_964507155.1 uncultured Lachnospiraceae bacterium | reverse complement strand
TTTTACCTTTCGCACATATTATAAAACTTTTCACAAAAAAAGATTGACAGAAAGCAGGAAAAATGATATAATAATAAAATTGCAACGAAACATGTTGATAGAAAGATGACAACACTAAGGAGAGGAAACAAATGGGGTTTTTTGAGCTGCTTCTCATCGGCGTAGGATTGTCGATGGACGCTTTTTCGGTCGCTGTATGTAAAGGATTGCAAATGCGGCGTATTCGCTGGGGGCAAACACTGATCATCGCTTTGTTTTTTGGCGGGTTTCAGGCGCTGATGCCGCTGATCGGTTGGGCGCTGGGGAAACAATTTGAGCAATATATCGTAGCGGTTGATCACTGGGTCGCTTTCATTCTTTTGATTTTCATCGGCGGAAAAATGATCGTGGATGTCATCAAAGAATGTCGCGCTGTCGGTATTGCCGGTGCCGCCGAGGGCGACAAACCGACGGATGAAACCGACGATTCGTTTCACATCGGCGAATTGTTGCTCATGGCATTGGCAACCAGTATTGACGCGCTGGCCATCGGAATCACATTTGCTTTTTTGCAGGTCAACATTGTCACCGCCATCTCCGTCATCGGCGTGACCACGTTTCTTCTGTCCGTTCTCGGCGTTTTTATCGGCAACATATTTGGCACCAAGTATCAACATAAAGCTACGCTGGTAGGGGGCGCTGTTCTGATTCTGATCGGCGTCAAAATTCTGGTTGAGCACTTATTTTTCTCTTAAGGCAATCGCCATCGTGAACGCACGAGAAGCAAAACAACCAAATAAAATCGGTGAAAAACAAAACGGTACGCGCAAAACGTACCGTCTTTTATTTTTATCTTTTTACCTTTTTACCTTTTTACCTTTTTACCTTTTTATCTTTTTACGCAAGCGGCGTCGTTTTTTTCGTCCAATCGTCGAACAGATACTCTTGCAAGAGAGAAAACGTTTTTTCGTCGCGCGCGCCGAGCGGTTGACCGTCCAACTCGATCGCACGGCAGCAAAGTAAGCTTGCGCTGGTGACAATTACCTCGTCGGCATCACGAAGCTCATCCAAGCTGAACGGACGTTCTTCGCAAGGAATGTTCAACGCGCGGCAGGCAGCCAGCAAATGCGCGCGCCCCACGCCGGGAAGAATGTAGCAGTCGGTCGGCGCGGTGATCAAAACACCGTTTTTCAACATGGATATGTTGGAATGAGAACACTCGGTGACGCGACCGCTGCGGTGCAGAACACATTCATCCGCACCGGCCACTTTGGCTTGTTGCGACGTCAACACGCTCGGCAGCAAACTTAACGTTTTGATGTCACAGTACAAGTAGCGCTTATCCTCAGCCGTGATTAATCGCATAGGCTCGTCTTTGCCGCGGATTGCGCACGGTCGAATCATGATCATCAAATTGGCTTTTGCGTGACCGTTTTCCGGATAGGCGTGCTCACGCAGAGCACAGCAGCGGGTGCTTTGCCAATAAATCAGCAAATCCCCGTCGTCCACACGATGGGTAAGCCGGACAAGCAAGTCGCGTAGTTCGTCTTTTTGCATCGGCAAATTCAGGTCAAGGCGAGCAAGATTGCCGTAAAATCGATTCAAATGTTCTTCCAGTGCGTAAATCAGATGGTTGCGAGAATAGGCCACGTCGTATATTCCGTCGCCAAAATACAATCCGCGATCGGTCATCGGGACTTTGAGTTCTTCAATCAATCCGATTTCTCCATTATAGTAACCAAGATTTTTCATGCTGAGTCCTTTCTTTCTTGGGAAATATGCAGTACGTTGATCCAAGTCGACACAAAGACGGCTCATTGTTTATTATAGCATGCTCGCGCCGATGTGTCAACAGATTTTATAAAGATTTGCCGCAAATTTTCCTTACATGATCGCTTCTCGTTTCAAGAACTGACCGCGCCCTCGAATTGGCTTCGATACAGCGTCGCGTAAAATCCGCCTTGCGCCAACAGCGTTTCGTGATTGCCTTGCTCCACGATATTTCCGTCTTTCATCACCAAAATAATGTCGGCGTCGCGGATGGTGGAAAGGCGATGGGCAACAATGAACGATGTGCGACCTTGCATCATTTTGGCAAACGCGTCGCGGATTTTGATTTCCGTTCGGGTATCAATCGACGAAGTCGCCTCATCCAAAATCAGCATGGGCGGGAGCGAGAGCATAATACGCGTCACGCACAGCAATTGCTTTTGTCCCTGCGATAGACTTCCGCCGTCTTCGCCGATCAC
>CAZDOX010000200.1:0-2268 GCA_964507155.1 uncultured Lachnospiraceae bacterium | reverse complement strand
GAAGGAAGACATGCCCTTGCGCGATTATTATTCCAAAACGACATACTATCGCTTGTTTATTGCGGAAATGTTTCCGATGTTGAATAAAGCGTTGTATATCGACAGCGATACCATCGTCACCGGCGATATCGCCGCTTTGTACGACGAAAATTTGGACGGATATGCGTTGGCTGCCTGCCATGAGCAGGTGATGATCCAAACGGATATATACGGAACCTATGTGGAAACTTGTCTGGGAATCGATCGGCATCAATATTTTAATGCCGGCGTATTACTGCTGAACTGCGACTATTTCCGAAAGAAAAACGTTTTGGCAGAGTTTATGCACTTGCTGGGATTCTACCATTTTTCCGTGACGCAAGACGAAGATTATTTAAACGTCATCTGTCAGGACAAAGTGAAGTGGCTGCCGCAAATTTGGAATACCGAGGTGTACGGTGAAATATCCGACACGCCGGAGCAGATTGCCGTTTATCATTACATCATGACCTCAAAACCGTGGCACTATACCGATTGCCGCTTCGGCGAGGTATTTTGGCACTATGCGGCAAAGACCGAAGTGTACGAGGAAATTCAATCGGTATTGCAGCAAGATACCGACGCGCAGCGCGAGCGAGACGCACAATCTTGTCAGCGACTTGCCGAACTGGCCTCGTCGGAAATTGCACGTCCGGATCATTATATGGCAAGAATTCGCGCAAAGGAAAACGAGGGAAAAGATCCGGGGCGTGTCAAAGTTTTGGAAAAAATCGATTTGCTGGAGCGGCAGGGACTCTTTGACCGCGACGTGGAGGACGATCCGCCCTCGCGCGCCATCCGGCCGGGTGAGGTGGACTATCTCGGCAAGCGCTGGAGCAGCAGATTCAAAGCACGGTTGGCTTTTTCAATCGCACATGGATTTGTGCGCCGCCTGAAACGAAAGAACGAGATGATTATCAAAGAAATTCGCGGCGCGCAGTATTTGTCCTCATTGACTTCCGGCGCCATCATGACGTGCAATCATTTCCATGCGTTTGACAGCTTTGCCGTACAGCTGGCGTATGAGAGCGCCCATGTGGAGCATAAGCGAAAATTTTATCGGATCATTAAAGAGGGAAATTATACGTCTTTCCCCGGTTTTTACGGCTATTTGATGCGAAATTGCCGCACACTTCCGCTGTCTTCCCATCCGAAAACCATGCAAGAGTTGATCCGCGCCGTGGATCAGCTGCTCGCCGAGGGGCATATTATTTTGATTTATCCCGAACAGAGCATGTGGTGGAACTATCGCAAACCCAAACCGCTCAAGCAAGGAGGATTCCATTTTGCCGCCAAAAACGGCGTGCCGATCGTTCCTTGCTTTATCACCATGCAGGATAGCAATATCATCGGAAAAGACGGCTTCCCGGTTCAAGAATATACCATTCATATCAGTGAACCGATTTACCCGGATCCTGCCAAGCGCGTTTCCCAAAATACGGATGAAATGATGCAAAAGAATTTTGACGTGTGGAAACAGATTTACGAACAAACCTACGGTAAACCATTGGTTTATTTGACCGAGAAATCGTAATGCGTAAAAAAGCACAGCTGCCAAGTGAAAACGACAGTTGTGCTTTTTTAATTGGTGGTTTTTTGATTTGTGACGATGTTGTTTTGACATATCTTCACAAAATTTTGTGTCCACTCTATTGACAAAACACAATATATAGTGTATAATATAGTTTGCCTATCATCAACTCGGTCGTGAGAGCGGACTGAGATTTTACCATAGATTCGGAAGAAGTAACAAGTAAAGCGGAAAGGAAGTTTACTCTTATGAAGATTATCAAACGAAACGGTTCGGAAGCGGTTTTCGATATTACCAAAATTATCGTGGCGATTCATAAAGCCAACAACTCTGTGAATGAATCCGAGCGCCTGACCTCGGCGCAAATTCATGCTGCCGCAGCAAATGTGGAGGCATATTGTCAGCAGATGAACCGCGCGATGAGCGTCGAAGAAATTCAGGACTTGGTTGAAAACGAAATCATGGCATTGGGTGCTTTTGATTTGGCGCGCAAGTATATCACATATCGCTACATCCGTGCGATGGTTCGGCAATCCAATACCACGGATGAGCAAATATTGGCACTGATCGAGTGCAACAACGAGGAAGTAAAGCAAGAAAATTCCAATAAAAACCCGACGGTTAACAGCGTGCAGCGCGATTACATGGCGGGCGAGGTCAGCAAGGACATTACGCGCCGCGTCCTTCTGCCGCAAGATATTGTGGAAGCGCACGATAGC
>CAZDOX010000199.1:0-2286 GCA_964507155.1 uncultured Lachnospiraceae bacterium | reverse complement strand
ACGGGAAAGGGACGAATTACCGTTCGCTCCCGCGCGGAAGTGGATGAGGAACACAATCGGATTATCATTACCGAAATTCCTTACGCGGTGAATAAATCCACTCTTTGCGAAGCCATTGCCAATTTGCATAAAGAAAAAAAGGTCGAGGGAATCACCGAACTGCGCGACGAATCCAGCAGCGACGCGGGAACGAGAATTGTCATCGAGTATCGCCGCGACGCCAACGGGCAGGTGCTGCTCAATCAACTGTATAAATATTCGCAGTTGCAAGATACTTTTGCCGCCAATATGCTGGCGATTTACAACAACGAACCGAAAATTCTCTCTCTCCCGCAAATTTTGGATTTGTATATCGAACACCAAGAGTCGGTTATCACCAACCGCGTGAAGTTCGACCTGGATAAGGCGCTCTCCCGCGTGCATATTTTGGAGGGGTATAAAATCGCCAACGATCATATCGACGAAGTGGTTCAAATTATGAAAACTTCCGAGTCGATTCCCCATTCCAAAGAGCGATTGATGGAACGGTTCGGTCTGTCCGACGTGCAGGCGCAAGCCATCGTGGAAATGACGCTGGGTCGCTTGACCGGCATGGAACGGCACAAAATTGAGGAAGAATTGGCAAAATTGGAAGCGCTTATCACGGAATATCGTGAAATTTTGGGAGATATTAACCGCGTGAAGCAGATCGTCAAGCAAGAAATGCTGGAAATCAAAGAAAAGTACGGCGACGATCGCCGCACCGAGATCAGTGAATCGGAAAATGAGATTGTGCTGGAAGATTTGATTGAGCGGCATAAGTGTGTGGTGACTCTGACGCACACCGGGTACATCAAACGTCAGCCGGCGGACACCTACACCTCGCAGCACCGTGGCGGCAAGGGAATTATCGGCATGACCACCAAGGAAGAAGATTTTATCGAAAAGGTTCTTGCCGTGGACAGCCATTCGTTGCTGATGATGTTTACCAACCTGGGAAAGGTGCATACGGTCAAGGCGTACATGCTTCCCGAGGCGGGAAGAACGGCAAAGGGCGGCCACATGGCAAACATTTTGGAGCTGTCCGAGGGTGAAAAAGTCACGGCAATTATCAGCGCGAACAGCTTCTCCGATCAAGAATATTTGACCATGGTGACCCGACGCGGCGTCATTAAGAGAACGGCGATGAGCGAATTTGCTTATCAAAGAAAGGGCGGAAAAATCGCTCTGACGTTGGATGAGGGAGACGAGCTGCTGTATGTGGTTCACACCGACGGAAACGGGTCGTTGCTGCTGGCAACAAGCAAGGGAAATGCCGTCAAATACGACGAAAATACCGTTCGCGTCATGGGACGTGCGGCGCGCGGCGTGCGCGGTGTGCGCTTGGATGACGATGACGAGGTTGTCGGAGCCGTCTTTATTGACCCGTCCGACAGCAACGATTTGTTGTTGATGACGGTCACCGAGCGCGGATTTGGAAAGAAGACGTCGTTTGATGAATTCCGATTGATGAAGACGCGCGGCGGCAGTGGAATTTGCTGTCATAAGATTAACGATCGGACCGGGCGCTTGGCGGGGGTTGCGGCGGTTCGCGAGGAAGACGATTTGATGTTGATTACCGATCAAGGAACAGTGATTCGCACGCCGGTATCGGACATAAACACCTATTCTCGGACCGCGGCGGGCGTCATTGTGATGCGACTTGGCGACGGGGCGAAGATTGTGAACTTTACCAAATTGGCTTCGGAAGAACCGGAAGAGGCGGAAGTAACCGGAAAAACAGAAAAAACGGAGCAAAAAGAGCCGGAAATTTCGGACGCGCCGATCATTCCGGTGTTGGAAGATATGGAATAAATGAGAAATGAGAAATGAGATGGGGGAAAACTTCTTGAAAGAAGTTTTTCCCCATACCCCTTTTTAAGAACTTTAACCAAAGGTCATGGCGGCAGACGTCTCGAACAGTTTCTCCTTTGCACCGGCTTACAAAACTGTAGCCGAGATGGGAGAATGGGGCGGAAACTTCGGCGCCCCACGATGGTTCTGTCCCCGATGGCGAGGGTGTCGTTAATTAAATTTGATAGGGGAGCTACGCTCCCCTGACGACTCCACGGCAGTTGACGGTAGGATGGCTAAAATTTTTCGCGCTGCCCACGGAACACCTACCATCTCGTTTTCAAAAAGTTCTTGAAGAGGGGTTCGGGGAGGAACTTCTTTTAAGAAGTTCCTATCCCGATATTCGGTACCCGAGGCAACAGCCGCGCAGTTTGGCAAGGAACTGCCCTCACCCCCTGCCCCCTCTCCCGCACG
>CAZDOX010000198.1:0-2307 GCA_964507155.1 uncultured Lachnospiraceae bacterium | reverse complement strand
CCTATGTAATCGGCGGTAAACGGAACTTTGCGGCGGCTGGGTTTGTCCAAAAGGGCCACAACGCGCACGCTTGCCGCACCGAGACGGCGAAATTCGTTTACCATCGCGCTCAACGTGTTTCCGGTGTCTACGATGTCTTCAATCAACAGCACGTCGATTTGCGACCAATCGTTACGCTCAGGGAGGACGCCGATGGTCAGCTCGCCCGCTTGTGCACTCTGGCGATAAGACGATGCGGAAACAAAGTCGATTTCAACCGGAACGGTCAGCTTTTCCAAAAGAGCCGTAGCAAAAAAGATGGCGCCTTTGAGCACGGGCAGGGCGAGAATGGTTCTGTCCGTGTGATCGGCGTAGTCGCGGCTGACACGATCGGCCAGCTCGGTGATGATGGTATCCAGACGATTTGCGTCCAGCAGAATTTGTTCCATGTCGTGGGAAGGATTGTACATCATTATAGTCATGGCTTTCGCAAAGCGAAAGATTCCTTTCTTGCGGGTTTTATCTGTCTTTCCGCGTATTTTCCGATGAAACGGCGCGACGCGCAAAGCATTTATACCTCAATGTTTTTATGCAAATGATCGTGACATGCCAAAGTAAGCGTGACAATCAGGCGCCGGTGTGTTTTTTCGGCAGCGTTTGATGCGCCACAAGGGCAGAAGCCGTCGCGCACACCGACAAAAGGAACCCAGAGGATTCCCTCGCGATCGCAGAGAATCGGTAGTCGTTCCCGCACAAACGGCGGAACGGCGTTGGCATTTTGCAGTTTTCGGACGCGACGATGCATGCCGCGCAGCAAAATAGTATCGCCCCCGTCTCGCAGTCGGAAATAGGCACCGTTTATAATTGTATCAAATGTTAGTGTAGCGTGTATGAATGGATTGTAAACATTTTGTGGTTTTAAGATAAATTTTTGTGATTGTTCCGATTCGACATCGGAAACCTCGGCCTCTTGCACATCGATGGTTAGTCCGAGTGACGGCAAGACGGTTGTTCCCGGAGATAGCGTTAGGGGAAAGCAATCGACAAAACGGGGCGGGGCAGGGGAGGCGTGCGGCAGCAGACGTAATGTGAAACCGTCGACCTTAGCACGCAGATCTCCCGGCAGATCGCTCATCCCGCGTCCGCATCGGATGATATGCAGCAGCGCTTCGGTGTGACACAGTTGCAACCGTGCGTTGGGTGCCATTTGACGCACGGCAATCAGCAGCAATCGCTTGCAGATCGGCGGCGGGGTGGCTTGCAGAATGTCCAGCGACAGCGTACCGTCCGTGCGCAGAGCCTCTTGATAGCGCGCACGAGCCAGATCGGATAGATAATCGTCGTCCTCGCGCAACTGGCGGCAGGTACGGAGCACTTGTTTTTGCGGGTGAGGAACGACGCGAGACAGTGCGGGGATGACCTCGGCGCGAATCCGATTTCGTCGGTAAGAGAGATCGTCGTTGGTGCTGTCCGACACAGCGATCAGGTGCTCGGCACGGCAATAGGAAAGAATCTCTTCGCGCGTGGCTTCAAGCAACGGACGTACCACAAAACAGCCGTCCATCGGCTCGGTAACGGCGGAAATCCCGCTAAGTCCCAGAGTAGCGCTTCCCGCGCATAGGCGCAGCAAAACGGTTTCCATGTTGTCATCGGCATGGTGCGCCGTAGCCAGCAGCGGGATGGCATGTTCGCGCATAATTTGCCAAAAAAAATCGTATCGAATCCGTCTGGCAGCCATTTCCAAGCTTTCCCCGGTTTGTTCGGCGATAGCGGGAATGTTGGCGTGAAGCACGTGATGACAACATGGATAAGCGCTTGCCAGTTCTTGGCAAAATTGTTCATCCCGATCGGCCTCCTCGCCGCGAATACCGTGATGGACGTGTGCGGTATGGAGCACGTACCCGTTTTTTTGCGCGTCGGCAGCCAACAAATGCAGCAGAACACGCGAATCCGGGCCACCCGACAGCGCCAGCAGCACCGGGGTGTTCGGCGGCAGATGAGATAGCGTATGGGGAGAAACAAATGGCAGCATAAAATCTCCATTCCGCCGCTATGCGGCGATACAGTGCTTAATGAAAGGAAAAGCGGCTAAGGCTCGGGAACACTGCCTTCCTCGGCAATGGAACGGAATTTGGTATATCGTCCGATCCAGCCAACCTTGACGGACCCGGTGGAACCGTGTCGGTTTTTGGCGACAATGACCTCGGCGATGTTGCCTTCCGTGTCGGAGGAGGCGTCGGTTTTATAATATTCGTCGCGGTAGAGGAACATGACCGAGTCGGCGTCCTGCTCGATCGCGCCGGAATCACGCAGGTCGGAGAGCATCGG
>CAZDOX010000197.1:0-2313 GCA_964507155.1 uncultured Lachnospiraceae bacterium | reverse complement strand
AAGCCTACTTGTTTTTTTGCGGCGGAAAACAGATCCAACCAGCCGTCTGCCAGCATACGATCGTACCCCTCGTCTCGCCGATCGGACGGGCAATTGAAATCCCCCAGCAAAAATACCCGCGCGTCATGTCGGATGGTTTCATTCAGACGACGCCACTGCGACAAAAAGGGTTCTTCCCGGTCATCCCAGCGTGAAACATGCACAGAGTAAAACCAACAATCCCGTACCAAAACACCAAATGCCGCTCGCTTTTTCCAATTGCTATAATCGTGCGTGTGCGACAGTTCCGTCACGTGAAAATTTTGTGCCTCGCCACGCCAAAATAAGGCAAGTCCTTCGTCGTATTGATCGTAGCCAAGCTTGACGGGAAGATAGCTCCAATGATAATTCATCCCACACTTTTGCAAAGCTTTTGCCAAGCATAGCGCAAAATTATCCCGTCCAACCGGCAAACTTGCCCCGCATGGCGGACAATATCCGCTGCCATTTAAGGCAGAATCACTTTCCGCGGGACCATTCCTGCTTTGATTCACTTCTTGAAAAGCAGCCAAGTCCACATTCTCGCGTGCCATATAGGATGCGATGGTCAAAATTTCCTTCGCATGTTGCGGCGGGCGGCTGTGCGTATTGAGCGTGAGCAGTTTCATTCGTCTTTATCATCCCCTTTGGTCAGTGCGTCGTTAATATCCGACTTCAGCACGTCGGCGCGCGGACCGTATACCGCTTGAATCCCCGTTCCTTTTTGGAAGAAGCCGACCGCCCCCGCAGCTTTCCACATGGCGCTGTCCGCGACCAGTGCCGCGTCTTTTACCGTGACGCGCAATCGCGTCATACAAGCATCAACCAAAACAATATTGCTTTTTCCCCCGAGCATATCGATAATTTTGATCACCTCGTCGCCTGCCGCAATCGTGCCACCGCCCGTATCGGCGAGCAAAACGCCGTCTTCCATATTCTCCGTTGCTTCGTTCCCTCTCCCCGGCGTTGCATAACGAAACTTTCCGATCATCGCATAAGCGACCAAATATCCGACGATAAAAAATACAACAACCGCCGCCAAAAAATAAATCAAATCTTTACCAAGACCCGCGTTGATGGACATGGGAATTCGCGTTGCCAGCTCCAAATTTCCAAACGAATGCAAGCGTAGCGGAAATAGTCCCGCCATGGAAAACGCAATGCCCTGCAACACGGCATAGACCAAATACAAAGGAATGGCGCAAAACATAAACATATACTCAATCGGTTCGGTCACGCCGGTTAAAAAGACCGCCAGCGCAGTGGAAACGAACATCGAACGATAGCGTTGGCGTTTTTCTTTCGGAATTTGCCGATACATCGCCAATTCAATGCCCAGCAACAATCCGGTGGCGCCGATCATTTGCCCTACTTTAAAGCGGGCGGGAACCACGGCATGCAGCAACTCTTGATACGCCGCCGTATCCCCGGAAGATTTCAGCGCAATCAGGTCGGTGACCCATGCCAGCCACAGTGGATCTTGACCAAACACGGTTTTTCCTGCGTCTATCCCCGTTTGAATCACATACGTGCCGCCAAACGACGTGTAATTCATCGGAATGGTCAGCATATGGTGTAATCCGAACGGCAAGAGCAAGCGTTCCAGCGTACCGTAAATAAACGGTGCCAGCATAGGCGAGGTGTCTGCGGAATTTGCAATCCATATGCCAAAAGAGTTGATTCCCAATTGAATCAGCGGCCAAACAAGCGCAAGCAGCAAGGAAAGCACCACCGAAACGCCGATAACCACCATCGGAACGAATCGTTTCCCATTAAAAAAGGACAGTGCCTGCGGCAATTTTCTGAAATTGTAATATCGATTATAAACGATTCCTCCGACAAAACCCGCAATAATTCCGACAAAGACGCCCATGTTGAGCGCCGGAGCGCCTAAGATATCCGTAAAATAACCGTCCACCGCCATCTCTTGTCCGAAAAAGTTGTGAACGACCGCATCGGCGTCGGATAGCATTTCCGTCGTGACGCCAAATAACGTTCCGGTCATTCGATTGATCAAAATAAAGGCGAGCAATGCCGCAAAAGCACCGCCGGCACGGTCTTTTGCCCAAGAACCTCCGATGGCAACCGCAAACAGAATATGCAAATTTCCGATAATGGCCCACCCGGCGCCCTCCATCAAGGCGGCGATGGTCGAAATCAGCGCATGATTCGTGCCCGCCATGGCGACCAACTTGCCCAAGCTGATCATCAATCCGGCCGCGGGCATAACCGCAATGACCACCATCAGCACCTTACCAAGCTTTTGCAAAACATCAAAATTCGGCGAAGCCTTGG
>CAZDOX010000196.1:0-2338 GCA_964507155.1 uncultured Lachnospiraceae bacterium | reverse complement strand
AGGGGTTCGGGGAGGAACTTCTTTCAAGAAGTTCCTATCCCGATATTCGGCGCCCACAATGGTCCATTTTCCCCCGTCTCGTAGGGACCGACGTCCTCGGCGGTCCGTTTCCCGCGTTCCGTAGGGGCGGCTATCAGCCGCCCGCCCATCATCCATCGTCATTCCCGAGCGGATAATATCCGCCCCTACCTCATTCCACCGTTCTCTCGCGGGGGAGGAACCATCTCATACGCCGAAGTTTCCGCCCCTACTTCATTCCACCGTTCTCTCGCGGGGGAGGAACCATCTCATACGCCGAGGTTTCCGCCCCCCGTCCCGTAGGGACCGACGTCCTCGGCGGTTCGTTTCCATCGCTCGCTTTTCTCTTTGACGCGCCGCGCGAAAAAAGTCGTCGCTTTTTGAAAAAAATATTGACATCTTTTCGTTTTTGTGCTATACTGACCTTGGTTCTATGATAACCGCAACAAGCGTGAAACGCGAAAGGAGCTGTCTACATGGCTAAAAAACAAAACGCGAACATGGTTTCCGCCCTGCTTTACTTGATCATCGGCTTGCTGTTGATCATTTTCCGCGGCGAAATGCTGAACTGGGCGATGACCATCGGGGGCATCTTTTTCATTATTTCCGGTGTGGTTGATCTGCTCAAGCAAAACTATCCCGGCGGCGCGATGAGCCTGATTATCGGTCTGGTTGTGCTGCTGGGCGGCTGGTTGTTCTTGGGGATCGTCCTTTTGGTGCTCGGTATTCTGATCGTCATCAAAGGGGTGTTCTCGCTGATCGACGCGCTGCGCGGGAAAAAGTCGTGGATTTCCGCCGCTTTTTCGATTCTCAGCATCGTGGTCGGCGTGATGATCGCCGCGGGCAACGCGATCGATACCCTGCTGCTGATTGCCGGTGTTTTGATGGTGGTGGACGGCGTGATCGGCTTGTTTGCCGGACGTCGCGCATAAGTTCGCCGCACCTTGGCGCCAAGGGAGGAGAGCCGATCTTTGAGCTCTCCTCCTTATTTTTATGATGTTTTTTCGATCGTTCACACGTAATTCACAATTTTGGCGTATAATAGATCGGTTATCAAGAAATAAGAGAGGTCATGCTATGTCAAGGAACGAAACGTGCGAAAAAGACGCACAAACACGATACTCCATGGGAATTGACATCGGCTCCACGACGGTAAAAGTTGTGCTCTACCGCGCGGGGGAGCACCGCGCCGCCGATGGAGAACGGATCTATGAACGATATGCGCGTCATTTGAGCGCGGTGCGGGAAAAGACGTTGGAACTGCTGCGGGAAGCTGTCGCGCTGATCGGCGCGGACAGCCGGGTGACGGTTGCCATTTCCGGCTCGGCGGGACTCGGTTTGTCGGAGGCTGCCAAAATTCCGTTCGTCCAAGAGGTGTTCGCCACGGGCGAGGTGGTCAAGACGTGGGAAGCGGATACGACTTGCGTGATTGAACTCGGCGGAGAAGACGCAAAAATCATTTTCTTTGACGGCGGCATGGACGAGAGAATGAACGGCAGCTGCGCCGGCGGAACGGGAGCCTTTATCGACCAGATGGCCACGCTGCTCAACGTCAGTGCGGACGACATGGACGCGATGAGCTTGCGCAGCTCGCGCCTCTATCCCATTGCTTCACGGTGCGGCGTGTTTGCCAAAACGGATATTCAGCCGCTGTTGAACCAAGGCGCGGCAAAGGAAGACGTGGCGGCAAGCATTTATCAAGCCGTGGTGAATCAAACCATCGCCGGATTGGCGCAGGGCAAGAAAATTTGCGGCAAAGTTTTGTTCCTTGGCGGTCCGCTGTATTATTGCCGCGGACTTCGGCAGCGATTCCAAACGACGCTGGGGTTGGATGACGAGCATGCGATTTTCCCCTCTTGGGGGCGATACGCCGTCGCCATCGGCGCTGCCATGTACGCCGAAAGAACGAACGATCAAGCGTTCTTGCCCGCGGGACTGATCCGCGCGGTGGAAACGGCGCAAATGGCAAAGACCGGTGCCGGAACGTTCGCGCCGCTGTTTGAAACGGAAGAAGAATACGACGCGTTTTGCCGTCGCCATCGGATGGCAACGCTGCCGCAGCGGGACATTGCGGACTATCGCGGCCCGGCTTACCTTGGCATTGATTGCGGCAGTACGACAACCAAACTGTTGCTTTTGTCCGATCGGTGCGAAATTTTGTATACATATTACGCCTCCAACGGGGGAAATCCGGTGGACGTGGTGCGCGAGCAGCTGGTGCACTTGTATGAGCTGATCGGCGATCGAATCACCATCGCGGGGAGCGCGGTGACCGGATACGGCGAGGAATTGATCAAACATGCGTTTTCGGTGGACATCG
>CAZDOX010000195.1:0-2347 GCA_964507155.1 uncultured Lachnospiraceae bacterium | reverse complement strand
TGACCGCACTTTGTCGTGCACTCGGGTTGTGCGCCAAGGCGCGCAGCTTGACTTTCGGCGTCCCCATGGTATGCGACGCGCTGCGCAAAGGAAAAATCAAGCTGGTTTTGATGGCGCGGGACGTTTCCGACAATACGCGAAAGCGTGTGGAGGATAAATGCTGCTATTACGGCGTGCGATTGCTTTCGCTGCCGATTGATACACAAACACTTGCCCAAGCGGTAGGTAAAACGGGAAACCTTGGCGCAGTTGCGATTCAAGATGAGCAGTTGCTGCGCTTGGTGGAACGTGCGTGGGATCGCGTTTCCCACGAGGAGTCTGTCGGGGAGACCGCCCGATCATCAGATGTGATAAAGACAACAGAATAAGGTCGATTTTGTAATGCTATAAAAATGAAGAAAGGTTGCATGGTCATAATGGCAATTAACCCACAGTTCAAAGTAAACAAGATGGCAAAGGATCTGGGAATGAAGAGTAAGGAACTCACCGACATCCTTGCGGCTAACGGGATGGAAATCAAGACGCAAAGGACGCTGGAACCGCATGAGTTTGACGTGCTGTTTGAGACGCTGACCCGTACCCATCAGATCACCAACATTGAGGACTATCTGGACGGAGTGACCTGCATTTCATCCGGAAAGAAACAAGCGGGAGAGCGGGCGGAATCCAAGTCTGCCGCAAAGGAAGAAACAAAAGCTGCGCCCGCAGCCGAGAAAAAGGCAGAGTCCCCATCCGAGCCTCACGCGGAGTCCAAAACAGATCCCAAGGCTGCCGCAAAGACGAAAATTAAGACGGAAACTGTCGCCAAGGTAAAAACCGAACCGAAAGAAGAAGCCAAGACCGAGGTAAAAGTTGACGCTAAGGTTGAAGCGAAAGCGGAAAGCAAGAGCGAGAAAAAGCCAATCGACGCAAAACCGGAGCACCGCGCAGAGCATAAGCCGGAGTCCGGCCGGAGCGGAGGGCAGGAAAAGCGCGAGGATGCACGAATCGCGCCGAGTGATCGTGATCGCCGAGACAATCGCGACGCAGCAAAACGACCTGCTGCGCAAGGGAATACGGCACCCCGTCAGGGCGACGCTCGTCGTAACGACGGACGCCAAATGCCGACCGGCACGGCGCGCCAAAATCAGAATCCGCAAAGTCAAAATCAAACGCCGAGCGGAAATTCGCGACCGTCGGATCGCAACGGAAACAGCGACAGACCGTTGCGTGAGGCGGCGCAGGGACCGCGTGCTCCGCGTCCGAACGGAGAGCGTACGGCTACGGATCGTCCGACGGGAAATCGTCCCATGGGCGAGCGCACCGGCGGAAACGATCGATACGGAAACAAAGCTCAGGGCGATCGGATGGGCGCAGGAAAGCCAGCCGGCGGCAAGAAAGATAACAACCGCGGCGGCGTGTTCGATAAAGATCGCGATTACGGACAGCAGGTGGGCGGATTTAAAGAAACGTTCCGTCCGCAAGCGACCATTCGCGTGCAAACCGAGGGGAAAACCGTGCCGCGCGGCGCGACGCGCGTGGTGGATACGCGTTCGGTCGAAGCGTACGATCCTGCCAAGTATGACGAAAAATTGGAAACGTTTGTGAGCGAACGCGAAGACGTCAAGGGCGGCACCTCGCGTGTGAAAAAGCAGCAAACGTCGACTTCCAAGGGCGGCGCGCAAGGAAAAGCCGCATGGACCAAAGGCGGAGCAAAAGAAAATCGTTTCGGCAAGAAAAAATCGCACGAAGCGGTGCACATTCTGCCCCAGAGCGTCACTTTGCCGGAAGAAATTATGGTCAGCGACCTGGCATCTCGGTTAAAGGTTACGTCCGCCGAGGTGATTAAACGCTTGATGCTGATGGGGATGATGGCAACCGTGAACCAAAACGTGGATTTTGATACGGCTGCCTTGGTTGCGGATGAATTGGGAATTTCGGCAACCAAAGAAGTCGTAGTCTCCATTGAGGAAAAATTGTTCGACGAGGCCGAAGATTCGGCAGACAGCTTGCTGCCGCGTGCGCCGGTCGTTTGCGTCATGGGACACGTAGACCACGGTAAAACATCGTTGCTGGATGCCATCCGCCATACGCATGTGACGGCGGGAGAAGCCGGTGGAATTACACAGCATATCGGCGCTTACCGTGTGAAGATTCAAGGTCAAGATATTACGTTTTTGGATACGCCGGGACACGAAGCGTTTACGGCTATGCGTGCCCGCGGCGCACAAGCTACGGATATTGCCATCCTTGTTGTCGCAGCAGACGACGGAATCATGCCGCAAACCGTTGAGGCAATTCACCATGCCAAAGCGGCCGGCATTGACATTATCGTTGCCATCAACAAGATGGATAAGCCTACCGCCAA
>CAZDOX010000194.1:0-2358 GCA_964507155.1 uncultured Lachnospiraceae bacterium | reverse complement strand
CAGCCAAGGAGGCGGGGGTTCGGGGGCGGAAACTTCGGCGTCTGAGATGGTCCCGCCCCCGATGGCGAGGGTGTCGTTAATTAAATTTGTCAGGGGAGCTGCGCTCCCCCTGACACGACCCCACGGCGGTCGCCGATGGGATGGTGGATAATTTTTGTACTGCCCATGGAGCAGCTGCCATCTTGTTTTCAAAAAGTTCTTGAAAAGGGGTTCGGGGAAAAACTTCTTTTAAGAAGTTTTTCCCCGTCTCTTTCGCCCCCCTTTTTATCCGCAAAAACAAACATCCACCGAGAGGACAAACAACAAAACCTCTCGGTGGAAACCGAAATAATGTAAATTTTCGTCAATTGTGCGCATTTTGCGTATTTGCGCACTTGCGCATTTTTTCGCTCTCTTTTGAAGCGCTGCTTCCCTTTCAAGTGAACATTCCGATCATGTTGTCCGTCAGCTGCAACAATTCCGGCAGGAAGAAGCAGACGGCTGCCAGCAACACCACGCACAGCACCATGCACAGCACAAGGGAGAGCGGCGTGCTGCCGCGTTTGTCAAATTGATCGACGGCACCGTAAATCAAAGACTCGGGAATGTAAAAATGATCGGTTGCAAAATTCAGTCGATACGGAACTTCCTTGTATTTTTTCAGCTCGGCGATGGCGTTTGGATCGCCGGTTTCGGCCAAAGATTGCAGCGTCGCCTTCTTTTCCGCGCAAGACGCGTTCCACGCTTCCTCCTCCACGCAGCGAACCACACGGCGCAGCGAGGAACCGTGCCGCAGGTCGCTTTTGATGGCGGCATTGCGCAATAGTCCCAATTCTTCCAAAGTTTTGGCGCTCTCGGGGGTTTGACACTCTTCGCGGTCAATCGCGCGGACCAAATCGCCCAGCGTGCGTTTTTGAAACATGGCGATCGCGGCGGCAAGGATGACGCCCAGCAAAATAGCCGCCACGCCGGTCCGTAAGGAAATGATTCCGTTGTTGCCGATGCTGACGTGCTCATATCGATAGGAAGACCAATCGATGGAAAAATATCGATCGACGAGGTAAGTCCAAATCTCCTCCATAAGGGAGGGTTGTTCCGATGCTGTCAAAGTACGTACAAATATAGTAAATATCATTGACATTCTCCTTAATATATCGAGGAATAAAACAACAATTATGGTAAATTTAATTTACTTTTTCAGTAAATCCGTGCCGACGTATTTGCGCAGGACTTCGGGAACGACCACAGAACCGTCCGCCGTCTGATTTTGTTCGACCAGCGCGGGCAAAATTCTGGAAGTTGCCAGCCCGGAACCGTTGAGCGTATGAACAAACTCCGTTTTTCCGCTTGCTCTTTTGACGCGAATGTTGCCGCGGCGCGCCTGATAATCTCTGGCGTTGGAGACCGAGGAAACTTCCTTGTACCCGTTCATCGAGGGAATGTTGATTTCAATGTCGTAGGTGCGCGCCATGGAAGCCGAGCAGTCCTCCGCCGCCAGTTTGACCGTGCGGAAGTGGAATCCCAAGCCGCCGACCAACGCCTCTGCCTTGGTGACCAATTCTTCAAATGCCGCGTCGCTTTGCTCCGGCAGCGTGTACTGGAACATTTCCACCTTGTTGAACTGGTGACCGCGGACCATGCCGCGCTCATCGGAGCGATAGGATCCTGCCTCGCGACGGAAGCAGGGCGTGTAGCTGACCAATTTCTTGGGCAGATCCGCTTCGGTGAGCAGTTCGCCGCGGTAGAGAGAAGCCAGCGCCGCTTCCGCCGTGGGCAGCATATAATGCATCCGGTTATCCGTCGGGTTTTCGATTTTGTAGACTTCATCGGCGAATTTGGGGAATTGACCGGCAGTCAAACCGCACTCATATTCCAGCATATGGGGGGGCAAAATCAGCTCGTAACCGTCCGAAATGTGCGTATCGATGAAATAATTCAGCAGCGCCCACTCCAAACGCGCGCCCATGCCGCGATAAATCCAAAATCCGGAGCCTGCCAGCTTGGTGCCGCGGTCATAGTCGATCAAACCGAGAGAGGTGCATAAATCCACGTGATTTTTCGGTTCGAAATCGAATTTTCTCGGCTCTCCCCAGTAGCGCAGCGGCTCATTGTTCTCTTTCCCGCCCGCTTTGAGATCCTCGTCCGGCAAGTTGGGAAGTCCCAGCATAATCCCCGTCAGTTGGGTTTCGACCTCGTTCAGATGTGCGTCGATCTCTTTGGCACGGTCGCCCATGGCTTTGAGCTCGGCGAAAACCGCCGAAGTGTCCTCTCCCGCCTTTTTCATCTGCGGAATTTGCTTTGTCGCCTTGTTTTGCTGTGCTTTGAGCGCCTCCACTTCGCCGATCAACGTCCTCCGCTGCGTGTCCAGCGCAAGAATTT
>CAZDOX010000193.1:0-2390 GCA_964507155.1 uncultured Lachnospiraceae bacterium | reverse complement strand
TCCTTAGTTTTTCTTGTCAGGGGAGCACGCTCCCCTGACGACCCCTCGGCGGTTGACGGGGAGATTACTGAAAGTTTTTGCACAGCCTTTGGAACAGTAGCCATTCTGTTTTCAAAAAATTCTTGAAGAGGGGTGCGGGGAGGAACTTCTTTTAAGAAGTTCCTATCCCGTCGTTTCCTTTGCGGGAGCGGGACCATCTCAGGCGCCGAAGTTCCCGCCCCCGCGCTCCCACCTCCTTGGCTGGGCGGTTGACGGCTAGGGTAGCTGAAATTTTTTACACAGCCTATCGAACAGCAGCCATTCTGTTTTCAAAAAGTTCTTGAAGAGGGGTGCGGGGATAGAACTTCTTTCAAGAAGCTCTATCCCTCTATTCGATGTCCCTCAAGATAGTCCGGCGGTCAAGCGAATGAGCAGCTTGATATCATCCGGCTGTACCTTGGCTTCATATGCTGCCCGGTTGCGCCGAATTGCTCCGCAGCGGCGGCAACGGTGAACAATCACGTACCCTTTCTTTGAATCCGGCTCAACGCGAATCGGCTCCAGCTCTCCTCGGCAGGCGCAGGCGCGATCTCCCGGAAATTCATCCACATGTAAGGACCAAAGACAAAACGGACAGTGATTTCGCGAGGTATATCCCAGCGGCTCCACCTGCTTCCCGCAATGGGCACAAATAAACCCCGCATCATTTTTGGTAAATCGTTTTTGCTCGTTCACCGTTGCGACATCCTTTCTTTTTTTGTAAAAAGGCAGGGAACTTCGATCAAAGTTCCCCGCTTTGCGTATCATTTCATCTTACTTTTTGAATCCGGCTGTTTTGGTGATGCCATCATCGCGCTTGGACAGATCCGGCGCACTTTGACCGGAAATCAAAATCTGCGCGTCCGCATTGTCGCCCTGGTAAGCGTGCAACTGCATATCGGAATAATCCTCGCCGCCCGTGTAGCATGCGCGAATGTTATCCAGCTTGAGCACCAAACCGGAAGCCGCGCTGCTCTGGAACGTGTAAAAACGAAGATAATTCACCGCCGTTTCATCGATGGTGCCGGTCCGATTTGCTATAGATGTGTCCAGATAAACCGTCGTCCAGCCGTCTTCTGCGTCCGAATTTTTCAGCTGGCTCAAAAATTCCCACTGAAATTCCTCGTTGTCGCAAACGCCGGACGAGGTGATTTCCAAATACACCGCGGTAACTCCCGCCAGCTTGGATTGATCGGAGACGTACACATCAACGGCAATGGTGTCGCACCCGGTAATATCCACGGTTTCTTTCAATGTGGTCTGCGCGACGAAAGACTCTCCGCTCAATTTCACGGAAAGGCTGGCACTTCCCTCGGTTTTTAGCGTTTTATCCAGCGAAAAACTGCCGAACGACGTATCGGCATTGTGAATGAGCACCGTATTGGATTCTTTTCTGGCGGCAATGGGCGAGCACAACGCCGTTGCACAGACGGCGGTTGCCGTCAGCAAAGTCAGTATTTTTTTCATGTGCAATTCTCCTATCATCCATTTCTTAACATTTTATCTTTTATCGTCTGTCGCTTGTCGTCCGCCCGCGTCGGACGACTTTGTTTTATTTTACCATAAGACGATCTCTTTGTCAAGATGATTTTTATATTTTTACGAAATAATGCGCGACGTATTCCGTATATCGTATTACCATTGCGAGCCAATTGCAATCGTGTATCAAAAATCTTGCAAAACGCCCGGCAGGTAACTGCCGGCGCGGTTGTGAAAAAATATTATTGATACCGAATAGTTGCCGTTCCGGTGCAGTTTGCATCGGCACTGTATCAGCTAATGAACTCGCCGCCGGCACAGCGCCAGCCTTAATGGGAGACTAACTGTGTTTAGAGCTCAATATACCATTACGGAGCTGCGTATGTTACAGTATATGTCGGGCGTCCGTCATCGGTTGTTCCCTCGGTGACGGTATAGCCGGTGGGCAGTTTGGTGTCTTCGCGGTTCTGGCCTTCCAAGAACAATGTCTGGCAGTAACCCTATCCGGAAACATGCGTGCAATGCGGGCAAAGGAATGCCATGCCTTCATCGCCCCATGCGGGATTCTGACCTACGAATGTGCCGCCGTTGATTGTAACGTCTCCGTAAGGATAAACAAACGAGGAAGCGGGATTAGCGCCCGGATCGAATGTTCCGTCGCCGTCGATCGTAAGATCTATGTGCCTTGGTTTGGTTGTACAAAGGTTCAAATACGAAAAATAGAGTTTTATATCTTTGTTTTTGCACCTCGAAATTTCGCCCATAAAAAGCGAAAAACCCTTGAAAATCAAGGGTTTTTCCGGGCAATATCTTTTTTATCGCCCTTTGATGGTACGGTGTAAGGGATTCGAACCCCCGACCTTTTGGTTCGTAGCCAAACACTCTATCCAGCT
>CAZDOX010000192.1:0-2391 GCA_964507155.1 uncultured Lachnospiraceae bacterium | reverse complement strand
CCCCGGACCAACCGGTTATGAGCCGGTAGCTCTGACCAACTGAGCTAATGGCCCGATTTTTGCTTAATTGTTTCGGCAAATCGGTGCACCCATCGTACGGTCTATTATACCACTTTCCTTTGGCTTTGTCAAGAGTTTTTTTGAGAATGATCGGCAGGTGAAAATCGCCTCGCACCATGCGCAAAAATCCAAGGTTTTTTCGCCCGAAAAACATGCCATTTTTCTTGAACTTCCGCCTTTTGCCGACTGTTTTTACGAAAAATAACAAATTTTTTACCACTTCTTTGTAAAATAACAATTTGTTCATCAATTATTCATCTCATGTTCATGATTTTGTGGTTAGATATAGGGTAAGTAAATGGGATTGCTCTATGGTATGAGGGTTATGCCATGGCAGCAGCATTTACCGTTTTCTTTTCATTTTTTCTCCTTTTTTCATACGGGAGTGACAGATCTGTCAACGATGTCCCCATCCCCCGCCCTCGCTCCCGTAGGGTTGGGGGAAAACTTGAGTATTGTGATTCTACGCTGCCACGTGGCGGCAGATTGGAGTGTTTTTTATGAAAATCGGTGTAATGGTTGAAAGCTTTCGTCTTGGCTTTCGTCAAGGCGTAGAACGTGCCGCTGCGGTTGGCGCGCAAGGCATCCAAGCCTATGCAACGGGCGGTGAGCTTGCCGCAAGCAACGTGACTCCGGCAAAAGCCAAAGAGATTTTAGATATTGTGAAGTCCAACGGTCTGGTTTTTTCTGCCTTGTGCGGGGATTTCGGCTACGGATTCGATGATCCGGCGCGCAATCCCGAAATGATTGAAAAATCCAAACGAATTATTGATGTCGCCAAGATGTTGGAATGTGATATTGTGACCACCCACATCCATCGGGTGCCGGAAGAAGAATGCGAGATGAAAAGCATTTTGCGTTCCGCCTGCACCGAGCTGGGTCGGTATGCCGATTCTATGGACGCAAAATTTGCTTTGGAAACCGGTCCGGAATTCGGATCGGTGCTGGGTTCGTTCTTGGAGAGCTTGGACACGACCGGCGTTCGCGTGAATTTGGACCCTGCCAACTTGGTGATGTGTGCGGGAGATCGCCCGGAAAATGCGCTCAAGTATTTGGGTAAATATGTCGTTCACACGCATGCCAAGGACGGAATCATGTTGAAAGTCCCGGCAGAGGGCGAGGTGATCGTCGGCGAGGAAGCCATTCACCATGCGGAACTTGCGAAGATGGGTCGCAAATACTTGGAGCTTCCGCTCGGAAAGGGCGATGTGAATTTCGATCTTTACCTGCCCACGCTGAAAGCTGCCGGCTTTGACGGATTTTTGACCATTGAGCGCGAAGTTGGCGAGAACCCCGAGGCGGATATTGCCATGGCGGTTCAATTCTTGAGAGAAAAGATCGCCAAATATTCTTTATCTTGATTTTTGCATGACGGCTATGCGGCACGGAACGGTGAGCATGCGATAGATGTGAGCCGCAGAGCGGCGCGATTGTACGGTGCGTTTTCCTTTGCGAGCGGAAAACGACAACGGACACGTTGACGCGCTTTACGATATTCCATCGGTCGAATGATTGCCATCACCCTTTGTAGTTTGCCATGTAAAAAGTACTGCCCATATGGTGGCATGTGACCGGTTGCTTCTTTGACCGCATCGGGATTTTTGCCACTTGCCGTCTGATGGTTTCGGTGTATGCGAGTCCGAATCCGGCGGCGTTGGCAGTTAATATACGCCCGACCCCCAATAAAAAGGCACGGAACCCGATCGGTTGCGCGCCTTTTCGTTTTATTTAAACAAGTTTATCAACGGTGTGGGGATAGAGTTACAAGAAATGAAAATGAAAGAGGAGACCCTCCAAAGAGTTTCTCCTCGAATTTTTACTTTTTAACCCAGTTTTGCTTGGTTGATCTTGATGCCGGGGCCCATGGTGGACGCGATCACGCAGCTCTTGATATACTGACCTTTCGCAGCGGCGGGTTTTGCCTTAATCACGGCGCCTACCAGCGTATTGAAGTTCTCCGTCAGTTTCTCAACGCCAAACGACGCCTTACCGATGGGGCAGTGAATGATGTTGGTTTTATCCAAGCGATACTCAATCTTACCGGCTTTTGCCTCGGCAACCGCTTTTGCAACGTCTGCCGTAACCGTACCTGCCTTGGGAGAGGGCATCAAGCCTTTCGGACCCAGCACCTTACCCAGACGACCGATCACGCCCATCATGTCGGGAGAAGCGATAACCACGTCAAAGTCAAACCAGTTTTCTTTCATAATCTTCTCGGCGTATTCCAAGCCACCGACGTAATCTGCGCCGGCGTCTTTGGCCAGTTGCTCATTCTCGCCCTTGCAGAAAACCAAGGTGCGAACCGTCTTACCGGTACCGTTGGGCAGAACC
>CAZDOX010000191.1:0-2396 GCA_964507155.1 uncultured Lachnospiraceae bacterium | reverse complement strand
GGTACCGTAAATCGTATTATTAAAGCAAATGTGGACGTATGCCGCGTCGGGGCGAATCATATCTCGCGTAACGAGCGGGATGTGGTCAAAATTGTCCTCCTTGGTGGTCGCCGCACACTGCACATCGTAACCCAGTTTTTGCGCCTCCTTAAACGCCTTGCCCGAGAACTGCCCGGACACGACGTAGTCTGCTTTTCCCGTGCGACCGATCAAATTCATCGGTACGGCAGCAAACTGGGTGGAAGCTCCACCTTGCAAAAACAGCACTTTATAGTTGTCCGGAATGTTCATCAGCCGCCGGAGCTGAGATTCTGCCGCTGCGATAATCGGCTCATAATCCTTGGAACGGTGGGACATTTCCATGACGGACATGCCGCTGTCTCCGTAGCAAAGCATTTCGGCTGCCGCTTTTTCCAACACCGGAACAGGCAGCATGGACGGACCTGCGGAAAAGTTGTAAACTCTGTTCATTGTATGTATCTCCTTTTGTTAGATCAATCAAATTCATTCGCCGGGACGTTCGTCTTTTACGGTAATCAACTGCTGCGCATAGGGCAACGACATGATCCAATCACACAGCGTATGCCATTCTGCCAATTTATGATGGCGCCGCGCGTAGTAAATATTGATCAAATTTTCATAATTCATGGTCACGGTACGCAGCTGGTTGTAACCGGTCGGCAAAATCTGAATCATATTGTGCCACGCGGTACGGTCCTCTTTGTTTTCCAAAAAACGAAGTCGCTCTCGCTCCAAGTACGCAATAATCGCGTCCAGCATGGCTAGTCCTTGTTCATCCAACCGATCGTGGGAAAAATCGTCCCGAGAGAACGGTTTGGCATGAATTTTGTGCATGGTAGACGTGGAATTAGCGACCGTTCCGACCTTATAAGTGTCAAATTCTTTCCACCAATACAAGGGCGCGGTGATATCTACGCTGACAAAAATTTGTCTTAAAAACTTTCTGTGGTCGCTTCCGGCGCACGCCAAACGGTGCCCCAGCTGCAAGTCGGCGTCTCCCAGGACGTATGCCCCGTTTTCATCATAATAGCTGTCTGATTTTTCCCAGCTGCTCATCGGATTTCTTGCGCCGCGTATCGCATGCTCCAAGTTCATCACCGCGGTGTTTTCCACACGTAACATCGCCTATCCTCCCACCATAAAATTAATATTATTATAGCACAACGATCAGCGTTTGTAAAGAGTTTTTTCAATTTTTTCGGATTTCGACACTCGGCTGTATTTTTTTCATGGCAAGGTAGTATTTTTATGCATTTTTTGCTTATCTTCCCTGCCCGCGGCAATTTACGCAATCGCCCCCGCAAGGGCGGCGGAAACAAGGCTGAACGAATACAGCAATCCGCATATCGCGCGCTGACCCAAGCCGGCGTCGCACAAGCGGTGGTGCCAATGCGCACGATCGGCGCAAAGCGGATTTTTCCCACGCAGCACCCGACGCGTCACGGCGCAAATCAAATCGCCCGTCGGAACAAGGCAGAGCAAAAGGAGAACGGAAATTTTCCCCGTCGCCGCATTGGCGCGAAGAGACAGCCATCCCAACAAAAAGCCGAAAAACAATGCGCCCTCATCCCCCATAAAAATTTTCGCCGGATGAAGATTAAACGGCAAATAACCAAGGCAGCAACCAAGCGCGGTCAGAGCAACGATCGCGCCTACGGGATCGCCGTATAACATCAAGATTCCGGCGCTGCCGGCGAACTCTGCCACAAGGACGGAAGCGCACAGACCGTCCAATCCGTCGATCATATTGTGCGCATTGGTAACCAGACACAGCCACAGCGTCGCGATCGGGAATAGTCCGACATGGGTAAAAGAGAAATCCTTTAAAACGAGCACCGCGCCAAAGAGCTGCGCCGTCAGTTTCCATCCTGCCGGCAAGCCATACACATCGTCAAACAATCCGGTCAACATCAAGAGCGTTCCTGCCGGCAACAGCGGCAGCAAGGATCCCGACATACCGCCAAGCGGCAAGCAGACGCTCCAAAAGGCGACAAACATCGCCATTCCTCCGCAGCGCGGCATGGGATGCGTGTGAATCCGTCGTGCGTTGCCGGGAATATCCATCGCGCCGATATGCGGCGCCAGAACCATGGCTAAGGGCATCATCATGGCACACAGCAGCGCCGCGCCGCACGGATATATCGTCCAATGCCACCGAGTCCACATAAAAACCCCCCTTTTTTCCTTTTCATACCAAGTGCGCCGCTCGCATCGGTGCCGCTGCATATGTAATAGAAAATAGGGGGGTTATGAGATCGTCGATCCTGCGACCAAGGGACGCGGGACAAGTTTCGGTTGGGGCGTGCCTCTCTTACCGAAGTTGCACAAATCCCAATTTTTTCTGAACTTTCGACAATGTTTTGCGGGCATAGTAC
>CAZDOX010000190.1:0-2410 GCA_964507155.1 uncultured Lachnospiraceae bacterium | reverse complement strand
TTTGCCCTTGGTGTGAAAGCGCTGGTGCTGGTGCTCAGTGTTCTGAATATTTCCAATCTTTGGCTGGCGGTGTTTGCCGATGTCGGCGTTGCCGTAATTGCCATTGCCAATGCCATGAGAACGCTCGGTTCACGATAAAACCAAACATCATTTCTTCTTTTGATTTGCAAGTTTTGAAAAAAAACTTGCAAATTTTCAAAAAAATCTTGACAAACGTGTCCTATCGGTATATAATAATAAAGTAAAGTGCGCACGCGCACCGAGCGATCGGAAAAAATACCGCCATGCGTGCGGCAAGGAGGATAATTTATGAAAAACGAGTACCTTTTGAGCGTACTGGAAACTGTCAAAAAACGCAATCCCGGCGAGCCGGAATTTATTCAGACCGTGACCGAAGTGTTTGAGTCGATCGAACCGGTGATGGATCGTCGTCCCGATTTGGTTGCCGCCGGAGTGGTGGAGCGCATGGTCGAGCCGGAGCGTCAGATTATGTTCCGTGTTCCGTGGGTCGATGACAACGGTAACGTGCAGGTGAATCGCGGCTTCCGTATTCAGTTTAACAGTGCAATCGGTCCTTATAAGGGTGGTTTGCGCTTCCATCCTTCCGTCAATGCATCCATTATGAAATTCCTCGGCTTCGAGCAGACGTTTAAAAACTCGCTGACCTCGCTGCCCATGGGCGGTGGCAAAGGCGGTTCCGATTTTGATCCGCAGGGAAAATCCGACGCGGAAGTGATGCGTTTTTGTCAGAGTTTCATGACGGAGCTGTTCCGCCACATCGGCGCCGATACGGACGTTCCTGCCGGCGATATCGGCGTTGGCGCAAGAGAAATCGGATATTTGTTCGGTCAATATAAGAGACTGGCCAATGAGTTTACCGGTGTTCTGACCGGCAAGGGTATCCCTTACGGCGGTTCTCTGATTCGTCCGGAAGCCACCGGTTACGGTGCCGTTTATTATACGGTGGAAATGCTCAAGCACTTTAAAGATGATATTAAGGGCAAGACGTTTGCGGTCTCCGGCTTCGGTAACGTGGCATGGGGTGCCGTGAAGAAAATTACGGAGCTTGGCGGTAAAGTGGTTACCATTTCCGGTCCCGACGGCTATATTTACGATGAGAGCGGCGTGTCCACCGAGGAAAAAATCAACTATATGTTGGAAATGCGCGCATCTTGCCGCAACCGCGTCGAAGATTATGCGGATAAATTCGGCGTTCCGTTCTTCAAAGGCGAGAAGCCTTGGGGCGTGAAGGTCGATGTGGTGATGCCTTGCGCAACGCAAAATGAAGTTGGCATGGCAGAAGCGGAGAAGATCGTTGCCAACGGCGTGAAGTACTATGTGGAAGTTTCCAACATGCCGACCACCAATGAAGCGGTTGCTTATTTGAAAGCAAATCATGTGGTTGTTGCTCCGTCCAAGGCGGTCAACGCCGGCGGCGTTTCGGTTTCCGGTTTGGAAATGAGCCAAAACTCCATGCGCTACAGCTGGTCTGCCGATGAAGTGGATGCTAAGTTGAAAGATATTATGAAGAATATCTTTGACAATTCCGTCAAGGCGGCTGCGGAATATGGCGTGGCGGACGATTTGGTTGCCGGTGCCAATATCGCAGGCTTCTTGAAAGTTGCCGAGGCAATGAAAGCACAAGGCTGCTGCTAAGGCATGTTCCAAGGGTAAAAAACGTGCGGGGAGAGACTTGACCAAAAGTCTTTCCTCGCTTTTTGACGTTTGTTTGCATGAGAATACAAAAAGAGCACCGTGCCGTCGGCTCAGCGCTCTTTTTTGATATTTTGATTGGAGAATATTTTATTATTCTTCGACCGTGTCGGCAGCGTCAAAGGCTGCGGACTCGTCAACTTCCTCTGCCTCATCGTTGTCTTCCAACAGAGCGCGGATGGAGAGTCCTACTTTTTGTTTTTCCCTATCGATTTCGCGAATCTTGACATCGACCACCTGACCGACGGAGAGCACATCATCCGGTTTGGCAATGCGCTTCTTCGCAATCTCCGAAATATGAATCAGACCGTCTACGCCGTCGATAATTTCAGCAAACGCGCCAAAAGGCATCAAGCTGACAATTTTAACCGATACAACGTCGCCCTCTGCATATTGAGATGTAAAAATGTTCCAAGGATTGGTCGCTTCCGTCTTGTATCCGAGGGAAATTCTTCTCTTTTCCGCGTCAAAGCTCTTGACATACACAGTGATCTCATCGCCGATAGCCACAACGTCTGCCGGGGATTTAATCCGCTTCCAAGACAGTTCGCTGGCGTGAACCATACCGTCCACACCGCCCAGATCGACAAAAGCACCGTAAGAAGTCATGCTCTTCACCACGCCGGTGTAAACCTTACCGTTTTCAATGTTTGCCCAAAATTCCGCTTCTCTTGCGCGGCGTTCTTCACGCAGCACG
>CAZDOX010000189.1:0-2438 GCA_964507155.1 uncultured Lachnospiraceae bacterium | reverse complement strand
GATATTCGCCCATTTGCTATGTCCGGACATAATAGTTTACCTCACTGTATTTCTGATTTTTAAATCTTTAATTTTTAAGCTATAATTTATCTTATCTTAGATTTTTTCCGTTTTACGCAAGCAGATCAATTCCAACGCGTTGCCGAGAACAATGCGGGTGGCCTCCGTCAGCGCCACGCGGAACGAGCGTGTTTGATCGTCTTCCGCCGAAAGGATGGTGCAATCGTGATAAAAACGGTTGAACGCAGCCGCAACATCCAAGATATAGCGGGTCATCTCGGACGGTTCCAGATCGCGAATCGCGCTGATTACACATTCACCGAAGCGAGAAAGCGTTTTTAACAATTCCGCCTCTTGCTCATTCATCTCATAGCTTGCGTCTGTCGGCGATTGAGGTGTATATCCGGCTTCCGCCGCTTTACGGATCACAGAACAAGTCCGCGCATACGTGTACTGGACGTAAGGACCGGTATTTCCGTCGTAGCTCAGCGCGTCTTCCATGACAAAATTGATGTCTTTGATTCGATTGTTACTCAAATAATAGAAAACAACCGCTCCGACGCCGACCGCCTCGGCAGCTTCGTCTTTGTTCGGCAAGTTGGGGTTCTTTTCCTCCATGATCTGCCGCACTTTATCGATGGCCGCGGCAAACAAATCTCGCAGCAGCACCACGTTGCCTGTTCTGGTCGCCAATTTTGCGCCGTTGATGCTGACCATCCCGTAAGGAACGTGAATCAACTGATCGTACCAATCGTACCCCATCAACTCTACCACTTTGAACCACTGTGCAAAATGCAGGCTTTGCGCGGCAGCGGTCACGTAAATCATCTTGTCGAAATGATACTCGTTTTTACGGTAAACGGCGGCGGCGATATCACGGGTCGGGTACAGAGTGGATCCGTCGCTCTTGAGAATCAAACACGGCGGCATTCCATATTCTTGCAAATCGACAATACTGGCGCCGTCGCTGATCTTTAGAAGTCCCATCTGACGCAGTTTTTCGATTTGAGCCGGCATCTTATCGGTATAAAAACTCTCGCCTTGGTAGGAATCGAAAGTAATCCCCAGCTGTTTGTAGGTTTCTTCGTTGGCGTTGAGCGACATTTGAACCAACCATTTCCACAGCGCAAGATTTTCTTTGTCGCCCTGCTCCATTTTCAAAAATTCCGCTCTTGCCTTGGCTGCCAGCTCAGGATCGGGAGCGATCCCCAATTCTTCGTTGCCCGAAATGGCATTGTTGATCTTCACGTACAGATCCACCAGCGCATCCACGCCGTTTTCTTCGATGGTTTGACGGTTGCCCCACAGTTTGTAGGCAACAATCAACTTGCCAAACTGCGTTCCCCAATCGCCCACATAATTAATTCCGACACACCGATAACCGGCAAACTCATGCAACTTTTTCAGCGAATGACCGATCACCGTCGTTCCCAGGTGACCGACGTGGAACGGCTTTGCCAAATTCGGAGAGGAATAATCCAAGACGACCGTCTTCCCTTTTCCGAAATCCGGCGCGCCGTATTTTTCTTTCTTTTCCAGTATTTCCGGCAACACGCTTTCGGTCAGATAAGTGCCCCGCAAGCGCATGTTCAAGTAGCCGTTTACGTTTTCCGCGCCGGCTACGCAATCGCAATCCTGCACGATTTTCTCTGCCAAGGAAGCGGCGATCTGCATCGGAGAGCGACGCAACATTTTGCTGAGTTTAAAGCAAGGAAAAGCAAGATCTCCCATCGCCGTGTCGGGAGGATATTCCAACCATGTGGCAATACTCTCCGCATCCAACGTTGCGTCGGGACAAAGCGCAAGTACTTCGTCGCAAAGCGCCCGCGCGATTTCATGTTTCATTTTGATCATACTGTGTGTCTCCGTTCTATGGTAACTAATGTATTATTATACTACATTTTGCGTCAAAACGCAAGAGGAAAAACCGTATTTTGTGATAAAATTATTTTTCCCATTTTCCCATTTTTCTCCCTTTGATTCGATTCTATCGGACTATCGGACTCTCGATCTCACGATCTATCGATCTATCGGTTCTCTCGTCCCTCTTCAATCATTTCTTCGGCTGCCCGCCGCTGAAGATCCGTAATTTCAATTCCGCCGAGAATCCGCGCCACTTCCTCCACGCGTCCATTCTCATCCAAGATGGTCACCTGCGTTTGCACCCCGGTGTCAACTTCTTGTTTAGAAATTCTCGCATGGGTATCAGCCAGCGAAGCAATCTGCGCCGAATGGGTAATGCAAATCACCTGAACATGCGCCGCCATGCGGTGCAATCGCATACCCACTTTGCGTGAAGTTTTACCGGATATTCCCGTATCTACCTCGTCAAAAACAACGCACCCGACGCCGTCTCGATCATTCAGCCCGCTTTTGATTGCCACCATCAATCTTGCCAGCTCACCGCCGGAAGCAATTTGAATAAGCGGCATAAAATC
>CAZDOX010000188.1:0-2440 GCA_964507155.1 uncultured Lachnospiraceae bacterium | reverse complement strand
GAATGACATAGCACCCGTTGTTGTCCCTGACCTTGCTGGCAAAGAATTCGGAATCCGACGCGGAGTCGATGAGTTTCAGCTCATCCCGCAGCCACTGGATTGCGGCACCCGCGACGAAAATGGATCCCTCCAGCGCGTAGGTAATCTCCATGCCGCACAGCAGTTTAAACACCACGCCGACGCCCGCCAGATCCTTAAACGGATAGGCGCAATCCGGGCGATGCGGGTTCACCACGGCCACCGCCTGCGGCAATTCCGCATGGCACTCGTGGTGGTCGGTAATCACCATATCCACGCCGCGCGTTTTGGCATATAACACTTCCTCATTGGCGGTAATGCCGGTGTCCACGGTGATGATTAAGCGAACCTGCTGCTCGTCGCACAAGCGATCGATCGCACCGGCAGAAACGCCGTAACCTTCCTTGCAACGGCTGGGAATGTAGTAACAGACATCGGCACCGAGCTCTTGCAAGTACAAATACAGCATACTGACCGACGTCACGCCGTCCACGTCGTAATCGCCGTAAATCGCTATTTTCTCGCCGCCGGACACCGCTTGTTGAATCCGCCGGATCGCCGGTTTCAAATCGGCAAGCAAAAACGGGTCGTGCATTCGTTCTTCGGTTTGGCGAAAAAACGAAAGCATCGCGTCGCCGTCGCGGTAACCGCGGTGGTACAATACACGGCAGACAATCGGGTCAAGAGAGAGCTGCGCGGCGATTTCTTCGATTCTCCGGTTGTCCTCAGGATCCGCCCGATCGTTTAAATTCCATATTTTATCCCGGTCACGGTTGTATTGATTCTGCTGATTGATCTGCACTCCCGTATCGGGAGAGGTGTGTAAATCCATGTCCTACTATCCCATTTCTATCTTATCTTCAATAATTTCGGTTCTCGTCTATCGTTTATGTTTTGTCGTTTCTTGCAATCCGAATTCGACTTGGATCAGTTTGGCGCATAGCGTGCGATCAGCGCCAGCGCGACACGAATCCCGTCCACCGCGGCGCTGGTAATCCCGCCGGCATAACCGGCGCCCTCCCCGCAAGGATAAATTTGACCGTGTCCGAGCGCGCACAGATCGTCGCCGCGCAAAATGCGAACCGGAGCGGACGTTCGCGTCTCGGCGCCGGTTAGGATGGCGTCCTTTGCGGCAAAGCCGCGAATCCTGCGATCAAACGACGCAATGCCGCCTCGCAGATGTTCCGTAACATAGGTAGGAAACAAGGCGGACAAATCCGCCGCGCGGCAATAGTCGCCGCCGCGATAAGTGGGCAAAATGCGCGTCGGTTCGTGTCCGACCGTACCATTCATAAAGTCCCCTACCGTCTGAATCGGCGCGACAAAGTTTCCTCCGCCCAAGCGATACGCCGCATGCTCGATTTTTCTCTGATACGCAATGGCTCCCAGTGCCATACTGCCGTCAAAGGCTTCATAATCTTCCGGTTGCACCGACACGGCAAGCGCGCAGTTGGCGTTCGCACCGTCGCGCGCATGATGGCTCATTCCGTTGACCACCAAATGTCCGTCTTCCGAGGCGGCTGCCACCACTTCGCCGCCCGGGCACATACAAAATGTATAAACCCCGCGCGCGCCGGTTGTGTCGGACAGCGCGTACTCCGCATGTCCCAGCGTGGCAATATCGGCATTCTCGCCGTACAGCGCGCGGTCGATATCGGCTTGCAAATGTTCAATCCGTACGCCGACGGAAATCGGTTTGGCTATGACGGAGAAATTCTTTTGAATCAGCATACGATACGTATCGCGTGCGCTGTGACCGATGGCCAGCACCAGACACGACGCGTCCATCTGACCTGTGGAGGTGAGCAAGGTCACCCCGCCGTCCGACCGTTCGACAAAATCGTCCAGGCGAGTTCGATAGTGCAAGCTGCCGCCAAGCGCTTCGATCCGCTGCAGCAGGGCGTGAACCACGCGCCTGAGGACGTCGGTTCCGATGTGCGGCTTGGCTTGATATAAAATATCTTGCGGAGCGCCGAACTCATATAAGCGGCGCAGCACCCACGAGCAGCGCGGATCATGAATCCGCGTCAGCAATTTTCCATCGGAAAACGTCCCCGCGCCCCCGGCGCCGAACTGAATGTTACTTTCCGTGTCCAGCGTTCCTTGCAAGCGGAAGCGTTCCACCGCCAGCACACGATCCGCCACCGGATCGCCACGATCCAGCAAAATAGGGCGATACCCGTTTTCCGCCAACAGTAAGGCGCAAAACAGTCCCGCCGGTCCCATACCGACGATCACCGGGCGACCGCGCATGGGTTGCGTTCCCCGCTGTTCCACTTCCAGCGTCTCTTCCGTAAACGCCTTTGCGTCCAGCAGTGCCATCATCCGCGGCGGGAGGCAGGACAGATCCACGCCGTCCACCGATTCCACCACAACGGAACATACCAAAAGGATGCGTTTTAAGGGTCCGGCGACCACCGAG
>CAZDOX010000187.1:0-2441 GCA_964507155.1 uncultured Lachnospiraceae bacterium | reverse complement strand
CGAACAGCTGAAACAATGCGGGGTCGCAAACATCGCTGCTTACGATCTGGCTCGCAGTGACATGGCCAAGGTGATCGGCGAAGCGTTTCGGTATGAAAAGCTGATCGTGGCAACGACCACGTATAACGGGGATATGTTCCCGTATATGCGCCAATTTTTGGATGGCCTTGCGGAGCGCAACTATCAAAATCGCGTGGTCGGGATCATAGAGAACGGGAGCTGGGCACCGTGTGCAGCCAAAAAAATCAAAGACAAACTGGCGGAGTGTAAGAATGTGGCACTTCTCCCCGAGATCGTTACGATCCGTTCCGCGATGAATGAGGATAATCAACAACAAATTCGGCGCCTTGCCGAGCAGATGGCAGCAGCTTTTGGTGTGCTGCGTACCGTTTAAACCAAAAATGACAATCCCCCTCGGGTCGGAAGATGTTCAACCGAACCCAAGGGGGCGCTTTTATGTGTCTTGCTGCGAATAAGATTGGATAAAATCGGATATGGTTTTGATTTGAAGCAGGACGGATTCTTCGCACGGTCCGCCAAAGACTTTGCGATTGGCTACGCAAGTGGACAAGTCAATGGATGGATACACATCTTCGTCAAAGGCGTCACTGATCGCACGATATTCCGACAAAGTAAGCGTTTCCAGCGTTTTTTGATTGGCAATGCAGTAGGCAACCAATTGCCCGACGATTTTGTAGGCGGTGCGGAAAGGAAGTCCGCGGCGCACCAGATAATCGGCGCAATCCGTGGCGTTGATAAATCCTTTGGAAGCGGCAAGGCGCATGTGATCGGCGCGGACGGTGCAAGTGCGCAACATCGCTTCAAACAATTCCAAACACATTTTGGTATGATCCAGTGCGTCGAAAATGGCTTCCTTATCTTCTTGCATGTCTTTGTTGTAAGCGAGGGGCAGGCCTTTCATCATAGTAAGCAAGGTAGTCAGATCGCCGTAAACGCGCCCCGTTTTTCCGCGAACCAATTCCGCAATATCGGGATTTTTCTTTTGCGGCATAATGGATGAGCCGGTGGAAAATGCGTCGTCCAGTTCAACGAACGAAAATTCCGAGGAACACCAAAGAATCATTTCTTCGGAAAAACGGCTTAAATGCATCATGCATAAAGACAGTTCCGACGCCAACTCAATGACGAAATCGCGGTCGGAAACGCCGTCGATGCTGTTTTCGCTGATTTGGGAAAAACCGAGTAAATCGGCGACCATGGCGCGATCGATCGGATAGGTTGTCCCGGCAAGCGCGCAAGACCCCAGCGGCATCACATCGGTGTGACGATAAATTTCGTCCAAACGAATCACGTCTCGCCGAAACATTTGCGCATACGCCATCAAATGGTGCCCCCAGGTAAGCGGTTGCGCACGCTGTAAATGCGTATAGCCGGGCATGATGGTCAGACGATGTTCGCTTGCCTTATCGATAACGGTTTGCATCAAACGCAGAACCAGAGCACGGACTTGCAGGATTTCCTTTTTTAAGTACATGTGAATGTCCAATGCCACTTGGTCATTTCTGCTTCTCGCCGTGTGCAATCGCTTTCCGGTGTCGCCGATGCGCCGGGTCAATTCGCTTTCGACAAACATGTGAATGTCTTCCGCCTCGGGGTCAAAGGACAAGTTGCCCGATTCCAAATCGGACAGAATTTCTTTGAGCGTTTGACCGATTAAATCCGCTTCGCTCTGCTCTATAATTCCGCACGCGCCGAGCATGGCGGCGTGAGCGATCGAGCCGGTAATATCTTCGCGATACATGCGGCAGTCAAAATGAATCGAAGAATTAAAATCGTTGACGCGATGATCCAGTGCTTTGGAGAAGCGTCCTTCCCACATTTTCATATTGAATCCGTTCCTTTAATTTTTTAGAATTAGAATATGATCCTCTTGACGTCGGCAGAGGATGCGACGCCAAGAGGGAAAAATGAAATGATGACAAGATTATTTATTGTTTTTGTTTTGTTTGCGCTGCGCGTCCAGTTTGGCGCGAACGTGAATCGGAAGACCGAACAGATTGATGAAACCGGCGCTGTCTGCTTGATTGTAATCCTCATCCTCGCCGAAAGAAGCCGTTTGCTCGTCATACAGCGTGAACGGGGAAGTGACGCCGGCATTGATGATGTTGCCTTTGTACAGCTTTAACGTAACGTCGCCCGTGACCGTTTGTTGCGTTTGATCGACAAAGGCGCAAATGGCTTCTCTGAGCGGCGTGAACCACTGACCGTTGTATACCAGCTCGCCCATCTTCTGCGCGACAATCGCTTTGAAGTGAGAGGTTTCCTTGTCCAAGGTGATGGTCTCCAGTACGTCATGCGCATGGTAGAGAATGGTGCCGGCGGGAGTCTCGTAAACGCCGCGGCTCTTCATACCGACCAGACGGTTTTCAACAATGTCCAGAATACCGATTCCGTTTTGCCCGCCGATCCGATTCAGAGCG
>CAZDOX010000186.1:0-2443 GCA_964507155.1 uncultured Lachnospiraceae bacterium | reverse complement strand
CGGGTTCCACGACGTGATTGAGGCGGCGCTCGGCGCGGACATGGTCGCCATGTCGGAAGCCAAAGAGCTGTCCGAAAAAGGATTGCTCACCAGCTCCTGCTGCCCCGCCTTTGTTCGTTACATAAAATCCACTTTCCCGAACTTGGTGGATCACATTTCTCACAACCTTTCCCCCATGGCAACTCTTGCCAAGTACATTAAGGAAACGACTCCGAACGCCAAGGTGATCTTCATCGGTCCATGCACGGCAAAAAAGGCGGAAGCGCAACTGGAAGAAGTCAAGCCGTATGTGGACACCGTGCTCACCTTTGAGGAATTGCAGGCGCTCTTTGACAGTCGCGATCTGGACATTGTTTCGCTGGAAGAGGGCGTTCTGGACAACGCCTCGTATTTCGGACGTATTTTTGCCAGAAGCGGCGGTCTGACCGACGCTGCCATTCAAGCCATGAAAGAGCAAAATATTGATTTTGAAATCAAACCGGTGGTGTGCGACGGCATTGAAGCTTGCCGCATGGCGCTGTTGAAGTTAAACAAAGGCGTCCTTGACGGAAACTTCATTGAGGGTATGGCATGTATCGGCGGATGCATCGGCGGAGCCGGTTGCTTGACGCACGGAGAAAAGAACAAAGCCGAGGTGGATAAATACGGACGCGAAGCGTTGGAAAAAACCATCGGCGATGCTATCTCCATTTTAAAATGATCGGACGGTGAATCACATTGCGCAAAACCAAAATTGTATGCACTCTCGGTCCCGCAAGCGAGACCAAAGAAATGATTGTCGGTCTGTGCCGCGCCGGTATGAATGTGGCAAGATTGAATTTCTCGCACAACACGCATGCCGATCACCAGCGGCGCATGGATCTGGTCAAACAAGTCAGAGAAGAATTGCAGCTGCCGATTGCCGTCATGCTGGACACCAAAGGCCCGGAATATCGCATCAAAACCTTTGAGGGCGGTAAAATTTTATTGTCCGACGGCGATCGTTTTACCTTTACCACCGAGGACATCCTCGGAAACCGTGAGCGGGTCTCCGTCAGTTATGCCAAACTGCCCGAAGAGCTTTCCGTCGGCGATACGATTTTGCTCAACAACGGACTTTTGTCGTTTTTGGTAGAAAAAATTGACGGCACGGAGATCGTGTGTCAAGTGCTCTGCGGCGGCGAACTTTCCGATCGCAAGAGCATGAGCTTCCCGGGAAAAGTGATGAAACAGCCTTACCTTTCCGAGCAAGACAAAAAAGATATTCAATGGGGCGTGGAAAACGCCGTGGATTATATCGCCTGCTCCTTTGTTTCTTGCAAGCAAGATTTGCTCGACGTGCGAAATTACATGCGTGAGATCGGTGCGGATGGCATTGAGCTGATTGCAAAAATCGAAAACCAATCCGGGGTGGACAACATTGAAGAAATTTGCGAATGTTGCGACGGAATTATGGTAGCCCGCGGCGACATGGGCGTGGAAATTCCGTTTGAACGATTGCCTGCCATTCAGAAAAAATTAATTACCAAATGCCGCATGTTGGGCAAGCGTGTCATTACCGCAACGGAAATGCTGGAATCGATGATCAGCAATTCCCGTCCCACGCGCGCGGAAATTTCCGACATTGCCAACGCAGTCTACGACGGAACCAGCGCGATCATGCTTTCCGGCGAAACCGCCGCCGGAAAATATCCCGTGCAAGCCGTACAGACCATGGCAAAAATCGCCGAAACGGCCGAGGAAAATATCAATTACAAAAAGAGATTTCACAACGCGGATTTCCAAATTCGCAACCTGACCGACGCCATTTCTCACTCCACCTGCGGAATGGCCATTGACATTGACGCCAAAGCCATTGTTGCGTGTTCCCTCTCCGGGATGACCGCGCGCATGGTCTCTCGCTTCCGCTCGCCCGTTCCCATCATCGGTCTGACCACCAATGAGACCACCTGGCGTAAGCTGGCGCTCTCTTGGGGTGTCATTCCCGCCATGTGTGAAAAATTCACGTCGACCGACGTCTTGTTCTACACGGCAAAGAAAATTGCTTGTCAAGAACTCGGACTTTGCGCCAACGATCGAATCGTCATTACCGGCGGAAACACCACGGGACATTCCGGCAACACCAATTTGATCAAAATTGATGAAATCTAACCCATCGAGGAAGCCGTTTCAAGCGGTTTCCCTCTTTTTATGTTTTATGGGGTTCTTCGTAACAACGGTGTTTGAGCAAATCCGATCGGCAGCATTTGCTTTTATATTTGCCCTCACCCCCTGCCCCTCTCCCAAAGGGCGAGGGGGTGTCCTTAGTTTTTCTTTGTCAGGGGAGCGCGCTCCCCTGACGACCCTACGCTGTTGCCGGTGGGATGTGGCGGACAATTTTGCGCTGCTCACGGAATAGCTGCCATCTTGTTTTCAAAAAGTTCTTGAAAAGGGGTGTGGGGAAAAACTTCTTTTAAGAAGTTTT
>CAZDOX010000185.1:0-2460 GCA_964507155.1 uncultured Lachnospiraceae bacterium | reverse complement strand
GTGCTGGATATGGCACAATTGGACGCCGTTTTGGACGAATCCGTCTTCTTGGTCAGCATGATGATGGTCAATAACGAAACCGGGGCATGGTATGATTTGAAATCGGCGTTCACTTTGGCAAAGCAAAGAAATCCGTTGGTTCTGACGCATACCGACGCGGTACAAGGTTTTTTAAAGTGTCCGTTTACGCCCGCCGAGATTCATGCGGATTTGGTTTCGCTCAGCGCGCATAAAGTTCATGCTCCCAAAGGCGTCGGCGCATTGTACATTCATCCGAACCTGATCAAAACCAAGTCGATCGTTCCGGTTCAGCTTGGCGGCGGTCAGGAGATGGGACTTCGCTCCGGCACGGAGAACGTTATGGGAATTGCCGCTTTTGGCGCGGCAAGCGAAGCCTTGTATACGCGGCGTGAGACCGATTGGGCGCATATGCGGTTATTGCGCAATGAGGCGGCGGAGTTGATAGAATCGCTGGGTATCCGTGTGAAACAACCGGCGGGGCCATGTGCGCCGCACATTCTCAATATAACGCTGCCGCAAATTAAAAGTGAAACCATGTTGCACTTCTTGAGTGCCCGCGGCGTTTGCGTTTCTGCCGGATCGGCATGTGCAACGCACGGCAAAAAGGCAAGTCGCGCACTGGCTGCCTTTGGCGCGACACCTGCCGAGGCGGACAGCTCGTTGCGCATCAGCTTCAATCCGTGGACTTCGCATGACGACGTTGCGGGTTTGTGTGATGCGCTGCGCGACGGTATATCCACGTTGGTGCGGATTCGGCGGTAAGAAAACCCTATACTCTATACCCGATATTGAAAATAAGCAAGGAGGATGGCGAATGAGTGCAGATCGCAGCGCGCAGGTGCTGTTGTATACGACGGATGAGCGGTTGGAGCATTTGATTTTGGCAGAGACGGCGCAGTTGGGCATCACGGCGCAGACGGTGACCGCCCTCTCCTCGCTTGCCGATTTGGATGATTCCTATTCCGTTCAAATGATTTTGCTGGATGCGATGACATCTCACCTTCCCGATACCTTGTCGACCGCCTTGCCTGCCGATATCCCGTTGTACGTCATTGACGCATCGGATCGTGATGGCGAGTGGCTGCTTGCCTTTCCTCATATTCATCGCTGGCAGCGTCCGTTGTCCTTGTCTGCCTTGCAACAAGAATTGCTGTGGTGCGTTTTCGGCGGCGCCGGTGTTCGTCCCGCTTTCATAGAACATCGAATCGCTATGGATTGGAACGCCGAGCGCCGTGTGTGTCGGATCGGCGATTATCGGGTTACGCTGACAGCCAAAGAAGCCGCTTTGATGAACGTATTATGGCAGCAACGCGGCCATGTCGTTTCCAAGGAAGCACTGCGGGCGGCGATTTCTGCCGTGGAATGTGGCAGGGAGGAGGGCGGCAGCAATGCCCTGGAAGTTTATTTGTGCTATCTGCGGAGAAAATTGGAAAAACCGACAGGGATGCGGTTGTTCGCCACGGTCCGCGGTCAAGGATATCTGTTGAAAACGGAAATCGATGCGGAAACGGAACGAAAGGATAAGGAACTGTAAGAAAAAATGATCCGAATTTTAACAATCGGCGATATCGTCGGCGCGGCAACGGTGGATGTCCTTGCTGCGAAATTACGGGAAAAAGTACGAGCTTTAAACGTGGATTTTACGGTGGCAAACGGAGAAAATGCGACGGGAATCCACGGCTTGGGCGCCCGTGACGCGCAAGCAATATGGGATGCCGGCGTCAATCTGATTACCCTCGGCAATCACACCTACGGCATGAGAGACTTGTATTCACTGCTTGACGATCGTCCGAATGACATCATTCGCCCGTTAAATTACCCTCCCACGGCGCCCGGGTGCGGATACACCATATACACGGTCAACGGCTGGCGGGTGCTGTGTATGAACGTAAACGGAACCACGTTTATGGAATCGTTATCTTCACCGTTTGAGGCGGTCGAACAGGTCCTGCGTCGGGAGGAGGGACGGTATGATTTGTCGCTGCTGGACATTCATGCGGAAGCAACATCGGAAAAATATGCCATGGCTCGCGTTTTTGACGGGCGCATTTCCGTTATGTACGGAACGCATACGCATGTTGCCACGGCCGATGAACAGATTCTTCCCGGTGGATCCGGCTACATTACCGATATCGGCATGTCCGGTCCGGAAAATGGAATTTTGGGGACCAAAACCGACGCGGTGATCACCAAAATGAGAGACAAAATGCCCGCTCATTTTTTGGTGGCGGACGGACCGGTTGTTATCCGTGGGGCGCTGTTTTGCGTGAATCCGTCCGACCGACGCTGCCTGAGCGTAGAGCGGATTTGTTTTTAAAATGGTTCTTGAACGTCTATGTTGTCAAAGAACGCGAAGAGGCGGGGAAAAACTTCTTAAAAGAAGGTTTTCCCCGCACCCCTTTTCAAGAATTTTTTATAAAAAGGATGACTGCTGTTTCA
>CAZDOX010000184.1:0-2479 GCA_964507155.1 uncultured Lachnospiraceae bacterium | reverse complement strand
CACTCTTCTCGGCTTTTGCGTTATCCAATACCATCATTACCATTCTTTCGTTTAATTACGGAATGAAGAACCGCGAACGCTCTTTCGAGTGCATTCGCTGCGGAATCTTCGATACCTTGGTTACCATGGCGGTGATTACCGTGTTGTTTGAGGTGATTGCAAAACCGCTGTCGATGCTTTTTTCGATGTCGGGCGGCGCATCGGCGGGTCTGGTGGATGTCTGCGCCCGCGCGACCAGAATCGCAAGCCTCGGCTTTGTCTTTATGGGATTTTCGGTCGCGGTACAAGGCGTGTTGCAGGCACTCGGCTATGCCGGCAAGCCCCTGTTTTTGTCGCTTTTGCGATTGGTGATTTTTGTCTTTCCGACGGCATATTTATTTACCAGGCTCCCGAATGTACTCGAGACGGTATGGTGGACTTTTCCGTTGGCCGAGGTTATGACCGACTGGTTTGCCTATCGCTTTTTGCAAAAGGCAAAGAGAGAAAAGTTGTCACCGCAGGCGATCGAATAGGCCTGCAAAATCGGAAGAAAGGCGGAGGGGGACGGAGCCTTTGACGGAGCGGGATTTTGGCACGGCAAAAGCATTTACTTTTTCGGAAAAAGAATATCGATCAAAACTTGAGGATTCAGAGCAGCCTTGAACATCATTTTCTTTTTGCTAATTCTGCCGTATTTTGCCTTTTCCACCAACGAAAGTGCCGTTTTTCGCAACACATTCATATTTAACGGAGAATTGTCCTTCCTCGCACGGGCAGCATCCTCACGAAAAATTACGTCCAGATTCCAATGAAGCTGATTTTCAATCGACCAGTGCTTGCGCACTGCATCAGCAAATTCCTGCACATCTGTCAATGAGGTGATAAAATACCGCGTATCCTCTCTTATGGTATTCTTTTCGTATATTTTGCTGTGAACCATGCCGATTCCATTCAGATTTGTCCACTTTTCCCAATCATATTCCCATGCGTGTTCTGTTAACAGATAGTACGTTCGTGTCTCGATTCGTCCGTGGTCTTTTTCCAGCGTTTCATAAGAAGGCAATTCGTTTTTGAACGTGCTGAAATACAACGCTGCATCACGATACAGCGTCCGCTGATTTTCCTTTAGACCGATCACATAGTCGGCGTTTTTCTCGCTGATTTTTTGCACGATCTCCTTTTGGCAGCTCATAGCATCTGCGGTCACAATGTCCCCGGTTACGTCAATCAGGTCAAGAAGTGCGGGAATTGCGCTGATTTCGTTACTTTTCTCCTCCACAACGACCTCGCCGAGTGTGATTTGATTTTCGGCAACAAAGGCACTGACCACGTGATACGCTTTGTGCGCTGCGTTTCCGCTTCCGCGGATCGTTTTGCCGTCTACCGCCACCACACAGCGTTCTTCCCGCGCCATATCCAGCCAGTCGTACAGACATGCCGACAATTCCGCAGGATTCAGACGCTCAAACAGCCGCCGGAATGTGTCACTGTCCGGAATTCCATTGGGCAACTCCAGAAAACCGCGCAGCCATTCCTCGCGTTCGCGACCAAACGCCTCCATATCGTTGTAGTCTTCGCCGCCGCAGATGACCGTGCACAGTCCAATGATGATGATATCGTCCAATTTATGGCGGATGTTCCCGTAGCTCACGCGCCGGGGTTCCGTCATTTCTGTTAATTTATTTTGTAATTCTTTCATATTCATAGCCTTATTTTATATGATTGCTTCGAAAAAGTAAATGCTTTTGCCGTGGGGATTTTGGGCGCGGAGCTTGACAAAGAAAGGAATCTATTCTATAATACAACCAAAGTGATGGGTTGGCTTTGCCGCAGGAAAACATCGGATGCCAAGGCCGACCGAAAAGCCGTGCCCAAAGCGGCGAAAGGAGAGACGGCATGAGAAGACAAACCGTGATACGATGGATTTCGGTTGTGTTGCTTTTGGCGACGATGGCGACCATTACGGCGTTTTCGTCCCAGAGTGCGGAAAGCTCGAGTGATTTGAGTCGTGGGCTGGCCGAGAGGCTGACTTCGTCGAGTGACGGGGCGGCAGACCCCGCACGCGAGAAAACCGTGGCCGAACGAGAGGCCTTTCTGCGCGGGGTCGCGCATTTTTCCCTCTTTTTGCTTTTGGGGATCTTCGCTTCGATGGTTGCAAGAGCCTTTGAAAGCAAAAGGATGTTGCGTGCGGCGATTCCGTTTTGTTGGTTATATGCCCTGCTGGATGAGACGTATCAGGCGCTTTTGCAACGCGGTCGTGCGTTTGAACTGGCGGACATTGCCAAGGATTGCGGCGGAGCCCTGGTGGGATTCTGTCTGGTTTGGCTGATCGTGTTTTTTTACAAAAAAAGAAGGACTGTTTAATCCAACAGTCCAAAGTGATGCAGAGCCTTTGCAACGCCGTCTTCGACCACCGAGGAAGTGATGTATTCGGCAACGGCGTCTAAGGTGGTGGCGTGCGGTGTCATTGCGACGCCGTGTGCAACCGTGCGAAGCATGT
>CAZDOX010000183.1:0-2492 GCA_964507155.1 uncultured Lachnospiraceae bacterium | reverse complement strand
ATCTGCTGTTCTGGCTGAACGGCGATATCTCCGGCGCGGAATTGTATTTGGACACGTTCTGCAAAAAGAGCGATACCGCCAAGCAGTATGTGCAAAAATGGATGCCGATCGTTGCCGCTTCTCAATCCGTTAAGGACAATGAAAAAGAACGCGAATTTCTGATGAGCTGGGTCGGCGTCGTCGATTATCAGTAATCTTCCGATCTCTCATTCTCTCATCGGATCATCTCCGCCATTCTCGGACGCAAAATTCACCCACCACTACATCATTTAAAATATGAGGTACACTACTATGCTGAAAGTTACTGTTTGTATCGGAAGCTCCTGCCATATCAAAGGTTCCCGTCAAGTTGTTGAACAACTTCAATATTTGATCGCCCAACACCACATCGGCGAAAAAGTGGAACTCGGCGGCACATTCTGCATGGGCAAATGCCAACAAGGCGTTTGCGTAACCGTCAATGACACCTTTCATTCCGTCACCCCGGAAACGGTAGAAGAATTTTTCACCAAGGAAGTTCTTTCTCGGGTATAATTATGTTATTTGTTCAAGTTTGCGTTGGCTCTTCATGCCATCTGAAAGGGTCACAGGAAATCGTTGAACTGTTGGAAAAAGCGGTGGAAGAACACCACATCGAAGACGAAGTTGTACTTTTCGGTAGCTTTTGCATCGGAAAGTGCAACCGCGTCGGGGTGACCGTCCAAATCAACGACGATATTCACGTTGGCGTGACCAAAGAAAATTTCAGAGAATTTTTTAAAGAACATATTTTGGATGTCATCGAACAAGAAAGGAAGTGACGAATATGGCAAATTGCTTAACCTTAAAAAAATCCAACTGCAAAAACTGCTACAAATGTATTCGTCACTGCCCGGTAAAAGCCATTCGCTTTTCCGGCAATCAGGCGCATATTATCGGCAATGAGTGCATTTTATGCGGTCATTGTTTTGTTGTTTGTCCGCAAAACGCCAAGGAAATTGTCGATGGCACCGAAAAAGCAAGAGTTTTGCTGCAAAGCGGTGACCCCGTCATTGCCAGCTTGGCGCCCTCTTTTATTGCCAATTATGACGGTGTGGGAATCGAATCCATGCGCCAAGCGCTGAAAAAGCTCGGTTTTTATGACGTGGAAGAAACCGCCGTCGGCGCTACGATTGTCAAGCGTGAGTATGAACGGATGCTGCGCGAGGAAGATCGCGATATTGTCATCACCTCCTGCTGCCATTCGGTGAACTTGTTGATTCAAAAGTATTTCCCCTCCCTCTTGGAATATTTGGCAGACGTCATGTCCCCCATGCAGGCTCATGCCGTCGATATTAAAAAGCGAATCCCCAACGCAAAAACCGTATTTATCGGTCCGTGCGTTGCAAAAAAAGATGAAGCGGAATACTACGAGGGGATCGTGGACGCGGTTCTGACGTTTGAAGAATTGACTAAGTGGATGCGCGCCGAACAGATCGAACCGGAAAAGGAAATCGATCACATCAAAGAAAGTCGCGCGCGCTTTTTCCCCACGACGGGCGGTATTTTGAAAACCATGGAGCAAAATGCGCCCGGATACACCTACATGGCGCTGGACGGCGTTGAAAATTGCATTGCCGCGCTCAAAGACATCGAAAGCGGAAAAATTCACCGCTGCTTTATCGAAATGTCCGCCTGCGTCGGCAGTTGCATCGGCGGTCCCGTCATGGAAAAATACCACAGCACATCCCCCGTCAAAGATTACATGACCGTGGCAGACTATGCCGGCGAGAAAGATTTCTCCGTGGAACAGCCGTTCCCCATGGACCTGAAAAAGCATTTCACCATGATCGAACATAAGCTTGCTCAGCCGACGGATGATGAAATTCAAACCGTTTTGCATCAGATGGGAAAATTCAAGCCGGCGGATGAATTAAACTGCGGCTCTTGCGGTTACAACTCTTGTCGGGAAAAAGCCATCGCCATCATTCAAGGCAAAGCGGAAATTTCCATGTGCTTGCCTTATCTCAAGGACAAGGCGGAAAGTTTTTCCGATACCGTCGTCAAAAACACGCCGAACGGCTTGATTGTGCTCAATGAAAATTTGGAAGTTCAGCAAATCAATGCCGCCGCGCGCAAAATTATGAATATTCGTACAGCCTCCGACGTACTGGGCGAGCCGGTGGTCCGCATTTTGGATCCCGCCGTGTATGTTCGCGTGCGCGACAGCGGAAGAAGCGTTCGCGATCAGCGAACCTACCTTGCCGAATACAAAAAATACATCGAACAGACCATTGTCTACGACCATGATTCGCGCATGCTGATCGGCATTATGCGCGACATTACCGACGAAGAAGCCGACAGAGAGAAAAAAGCAAGGATCAACAAGCAGACGGTTGAGGTTGCCGATACCGTCGTTGAAAAACAGATGAGGATAGTTCAGGAAATAGCTTCCCTGCTCGGTGAAACCGCGGCAGAAACCAAAATAGCGCTGACAAAGCTGAAGGAGTCGATCAGCGATGAATAATTTGTGT
>CAZDOX010000182.1:0-2492 GCA_964507155.1 uncultured Lachnospiraceae bacterium | reverse complement strand
GGCTTTGTTGCCGGAATTTTAGCAAGCAATCATGACGTGACCGATTTGTTTATTGATGCTACACTCCGAATCTGTGCAAATCAGATCAATGAATTTGAAAAGATGGTAGAAGAACTTGATCTTTTGACGGTAAAAAAAGATGTTAACATCGTAATGACCGCTTCGATTGACGAAGCAGAAGCCGGCGACGTGCTCAAAAAGTACGTGTAAGCAAAGCTTAAAACATAAAAGCAGCATTGATCCGCAAATATCGCAGGTCAATGCTGTTTTTTTGCTTTTTATGTTTTTATGAATGTGAGTGATATCCCTTTATCGTTTACGATACGGTGACAAAGCGGAATACCGTCGTGTAATCGTAAATTTCACCCACATCCAACGTACACGGTGTAAAGTCGGTGTGATGAACGCTGTCCGGCATACACTGGGTCTCCAAGCAAACAGCCATCTGCTTCTTTTTGGGCAATCCGCCTTTCAAATAATTTCCGTCGTCATCCAAAAAGTTGGCCGTATACAATTGAACCGCCGGTTGATTTGTGTACAATTCCATCCGTCGCCCGCTTAGCGGATCTTCCAGGTAACCGCGATACTGTACCGTTTTGCTTGGATCTTCCCAATGATTAAAACACAAACAATGGTCGTATCCGCCGGCAAGTTTCAGAGCGGGACAACGATCATCCACAAAAAAATCGCGGCGCAATGCCTTTGGCTGCGTAAAGTCAAACGGCGTTCCTTGGACCGGCACGATCTTTTGAGGAATCAGCTGCGCATCCGTCTCCAAATAATGTGACACGTCCAACATCAATCGATGATCCAGCACGCTGCCGGAAGCAAAACCGGCTAAATTAAAGTATGAATGATTGGTTAAATTCAAAATAGTTTTTTGATCCGTTGTGGCGCGATAGGAGATTTCCAGGGAGTTATCGCTTCTGAGGCGATAGGTAACTTGCACATGCACATTTCCGGGGTATCCCTCTTCACCATCCGGTGAAAAATAAGAGAGCTGCAAGGCGGGTTCTTCCGAATCCTGCGCTTCTACCTGCCAAAATCGCTGATTGTACCCAACATTTCCGCCGTGCAAATGATGGCAGCCATCATTTTGCGCTAAATGGTATTCTTTTCCATCCAGCGTAAACGTCCCGTTGGCAATGCGATTTCCGAATCGCCCGATCAGGGCACCAAGGTAACCGGAGCTGGCTTCCAAATCAAGCACGTTATCATAACCGGCTACCACATCGGCAAGTTTTCCCTCACGGTCCGGCGCCAGCAGCGACCAGATAACGCCTCCGAAATCGGAAATGGTAACCCTCATTCCCGATTGACCGTACATCGTATACCCGGTGACGATTTGACCGCGCGATGTTTGTCCCAATTCGAACGATTGAATATGTGAATGATTCATCACTTTATGCCCTTTTTATACCCTTTCATTTCAAATGTAAATGGAACTTTTTTCATCAATCCGGATAGCCGTCCGGATTTTTTTCTTGCCACGCAGCGGCATCGCGGCACATGTCTTCCAAGCCAAACCGAGCGCGCCATCCCAAAACAGTTGCCGCACGCGTCGGATCGGCGTAACATTCATCAATATCCCCGGGGCGTCTGTCAACAATCTCGTACGGGACCGTCAATCCGGTAACGGCTTCATATGCCGCGATCATTTCCAAAACCGAATATCCGACGCCGGTACCGATATTAAAATAATCGATGCCTTTTGTTTCTCTGGTATATTTCAAGGCGCACAAATGCGCTTGCGCCAGGTCTACCACGTGAATATAATCGCGCACGCCGGTTCCGTCTTTGGTAGAATAATCCTTTCCAAACACCTGCAAACGCGCCAATTTTCCGGCGGCAACCTTAGCGATATAGGGAAACAGATTATTGGGGATCCCTTTCGGATCTTCTCCGATCGATCCGCTTTTATGTGCGCCGATCGGATTAAAATAACGAAGAACCGTCACGCTCCAATCCGGATCGGCCAACGTCAAATCTTTTAAAATGCGTTCGATTTCCAGCTTGGTTTCGCCATAGGGATTGGTGGTGGACAGCGGAAAATCCTCGCGAATGGGAACCGACTTTGGCTTACCGTATACGGTAGCGGAGGAGCTGAACACCAAGCGGCGCACGGCGTGCGCTTGCATGGTTTCACACAAAATCAAAGTACCCGTTATATTGTTATGGTAATAGCGTAACGGTTGCGCACAAGATTCCCCCACCGCTTTTAACCCGGCAAAATGAACGCAACTCTCAATTTGATTTTCCCGAAAAACTTGTTCCAAAGCAGGGCGATCCAGCAAATCTACACGATAAAACTTCGGTCGTTTTCCCGTAATCGCCTCAATGCGTTCCAGGACGCAAGGCTTGCTGTTGGAAAAATTATCAACGATCACAACGTCCTCTCCGGCACTTAAGAATTCCACAACCGTATGCGAACCGATGAAGCCGGTTCCGCCCGTTACCAAAATTGCCATATTAATCTCCATTCCGCCGCCATG
>CAZDOX010000181.1:0-2505 GCA_964507155.1 uncultured Lachnospiraceae bacterium | reverse complement strand
ATGAGCTGCCGGAGGTGACCACGACCGAAGATGGTGTCAGAGCAAAATACGACTATCTCGAAACGTATCTCTCGCAGGACGGTCGCACCATTACTCTGCTTGCCAACCAATTCAGCAAAAACGGCACGCTGGTTTGTATCATGTCCTTGGACGTCGGCGATCCCACGCAGATCACGATCAAAAGCCAAGTGAGCCTAACCGGATCGTACAATTCTTCCCGCATGGTAAACGGAAAGCTGCTTTTGATCCACGAGTTTTATTTGAACGGCTCGCCGGATTTTTCCGATGAATCCACTTTCCTGCCGCAAATGGACGTAGGATCCGGCATGGTCAGCATTTCGGCTAAGGACGTCATTCTGCCCGACACGCTGACGTCGTCCCGTTATACCGTGATCAGCATGTTTGACGAAGACACGCTGGCAAACCAAGGCTTTTGCGCGCTGCTGTCCTATTCCGACGAATGGTACGTTTCTCCGACGACCGTGTACGCGACGCGCCGGTACAGCTCTGGGGGAAGCGTTGTCACCGACACCGCCAACGACATGGCGACCTATACGGTGGGAAGAACCGTGACCGAGGTGGCGCGGGTCGATTATGCCGGCGAGGAGCTGAAAATCCTTGACTCGTTTACCGTGGACGGCTACGTGAACGACCAGTACAGCATGGATGAACACGAGGGCATATTCCGCATTGTGACAACGACCTCCGACGCGTCCGCGTCTCTGTTTTGTATCGACCTTTCCACAAGCAGCATCGTAGGCAGCGTGGAAAATTTTGCGCCCCTTGGCGAGCATGTGGAATCGGTTCGGTTTGACGGAACATCCGCCTATGTTTGCACCGCCGTCACGATCGTGACGATCACCGACCCGGTTTACTTCTTCGATTTGTCCGATCCGCAGAACATCACCTACCAAGATACCGGCGATATTGACGGTTATTCCTCCTCGCTGATTCAGCTTGGGGACGGATTCTTGTTGGGAATCGGCGTGGACGGCACGGGTATGTCGCTCAAGGTGGAAGTGTACGAGAAAAATCCCGACGTTGCCAACGGCGTTGCGTCGGTTGACGCATGGATCATGGAAAATGCCAGCTATCCCTCCAACGACTATAAGTGTTTTCTGATTGATCGCGAAAATCGCTTGATCGGAATTCCCGTATACAGTGTGGATCATGGCGTGCAATATGTCTTGCTGCACTTTGATTTCTATCATGTACGTCCGATTCTTCAAGAGACGATCCCTCAGTGGGCGAAAACGCGCGCCACGCTGATTGACGGATATTTGTATATTCTGTCCGGCGGCAAGCTGTCCGTCTATCACATCGACATATTATAAGAAACGTCATCAAAACAAGGTCCCTTTCCCGCTTGGGTGAGGGGCCTTTTCTTGATGGATTGAATGTCGGCTACAGCACATAATGCTTTTGCCGCAGCAGTTCTTCCGCCCGGTTCAAATATCGGTAGCAAACCTCCTCGCTCGGCGCTTCCGCCATCAAGCGGACCACCGGCTCCGTTCCCGACACGCGCAACACCACGCGTCCGCTCTCCCCCAACTGTGCGCAGGCGTCGGCAATTATCGCTTGCACATCGGCGTCATCGGCGACTTGTTTTTTGTCTTTCACCGGCACATTTCGCAACACTTGTGGATAAAAATCGAAATCCGCGACCAGTTCGCTCATTTTCATTTTTTTGGCAAGCATCACTTCCATCAGTTTGAGGCTGGTTAAAATTCCGTCGCCGGTGGTTGCATATTTGCCAAAGATAATGTGCCCGGTTTGCTCTCCGCCCAATCGATACCCATGGAGATTCATCGATTCGTACACATATTTATCGCCGACCGACGTGGAAACACATTCGATTCCGTGTCGCTTTAGGCTTTGCGTCAGCCCCAAATTGGACATCATGGTTGCCACCACGGTATTCCCGTGCAATTCTTCCAATTCTCTCAGATATCGGCCGCACACGTACAAAATGTGGTCGCCGGTAATGACGCGGCCGGTTTCGTCCACGCAAAGGCAGCGATCCGCATCTCCGTCATAGGCAAACCCGATATCCAAGTGCTTCTCCAATACAAAATCTCGAAGTTGTTCGATATGCGTCGACCCGGCGTGATCGTTGATATTGGTTCCGTTCGGTTGCCGATGAATGACATAAGTGGTCGCCCCCAGCGCTTCAAACACCGACGGAGCAATGTGCCACGCGCTGCCGTTGGCGCAATCCAACCCGACTTTCCAATCGCGAAAAGAATACCGTCCCAGCGAGATCAAATACCCGATATATCGATTTCTCCCCGCCTCGTAATCGACCGTGCAGCCGATCGCGTCCTTTTTCGCAAACGGCAGTAGGGGGTAGTCGTTTCCAAACACATGCAAGGTTCCGTCCAAATAATCTTCCAGCAGCTGTTCCACCGTATCCTCCATTTTTTCTCCGCGACCGTTGAGCAGCTTAATGCCGTTGTCGCAGTACGGATTGTGGCTGGCGGAGATCATGATGCCGCAATCGAACCC
>CAZDOX010000180.1:0-2530 GCA_964507155.1 uncultured Lachnospiraceae bacterium | reverse complement strand
GCCCGTTTTTGTCGCAAGCGACACCGGTGAATTTCATGAGAAATTCGTGCCGCCGAGCGGCGGAGGAATGGAGATTAGCGTGAAAGTTCAACGAAACAAAATCGGGAAGTGAAACGGTTTCACGCGTAGCGATATTGTGCTGCCGCATGGCGGCGGAATGGAGATTGGTATGCATTTGTCTTGTCGTGTGGAGAATATTGCGTTTGTCGGGGCGCCATGCTCCGGAAAAACAACGGTGCTGAATGAACTGGAGCGTTTGCAAATTACGGATACGAGCGACGTTTCTTTTTCTTTTATCCGCGAAATTGCCACGCAGCTGCTGGCGGACCGATCGCGCGAGGATCCGCGTCGGGATCCGGTGAAATTCCAGAGCGAGATCGCGCTGCGCCAGTATATGGCGGAGGATCTTGGTCTGTGTCGCCTGCTGCACCGTGCCGAGCCTATTAAAATTCAAATCACCGATCGCGGAGTTGCCGACGCTTACGTTTACTTGACCTCGGCGCAAATCAAGCAACTGACCGAACAATCCCCCGAGGAATTGACGGCACGCTACACGGCAATCTTTTATTTTGAACCGTTTCACAGCGATCATATGACCGACGGCAATTGCTTTCGCATGGAGCGGGCGGACGAGGTAGACGGATTGGCGCAAAAAACAAAATGCATTTGGAGTCATCATCCGAATTTCGTCGAGATTCCGGTTTTTCCCACTGTAGAGGAGCGCGTCGCCCATACGGCGGAACGGTTGGAAGCCATGATCGGGTGTCGGTTGTTTGCTTGCGAACCGAGAAGTGTTGCACTGCCTTGACGCGAAGACAATCATTGAACCGAAAGGCAAAAAAGAAGCAATATTTCGACTGGAAATTTGTGAATAATTCCACCGGAACTTGTATTGACAAACCAAGTCTGTTGTGATATAATATACAAGATATAAGGACGTGCGTGATGCGTGCGGTAGGACGCGTTCGCATGTAGGGACAGAACTTTTGAACCAAGGAGTGCCTTGTGTAGATTGTACGAGGAGGACGTTTATGAACAGTTGCATGCAAGTGACGTTCAAAAATTGTAAACGTTATGAGAACGGACGTTTTACCGCGATGGATGAAGCGCATCGTTCTTTTGCAGACCAAACCGTTGGCGCGGCGACCCCTTTTCACCAGAGTGACGCCGCCGGTATTGCTATTTCCAATTGTTATATTTTTCCGGCTTTTTGTGATGTACACGTACATTTACGGGAACCGGGTTTTTTTTATAAAGAGTCGATAGCGACGGGGACCGCGGCGGCGGCACGCGGCGGATATACGGACGTGTTTTCCATGGCAAACTTAGACCCGGTGCCGGACAATGTTGATCATATACAAGCACAGTGGGAGATCATTCGTCGGGACGCTCGCGTTCGCGTTCATCCGTATGCAGCCATTACGTGCGGACTTGCCGGCGAGCGCTTGGTGGACTTTTCCGCGCTGGCACCATATTGCGCCGGATTTTCCGACGACGGAAAGGGCGTTCAGCACCCCGCCTTGATGGAAGAAGCCATGCGCGCGGCAAAGAATGTCGGTAAGATCATCGTGGCGCATTGCGAAGATGAGGGGTTGCTGCGCGGCGGCTGCATCCATGGCGGCGTATATGCGGCAACGCACGGCTTCCCGGGAATTTGCAGCGAGAGCGAATGGGGACCGATCGCTCGCGATTTACAGCTGGCACAAAAGACCGGCTGCGCTTATCATGTCTGCCACGTTTCGACCAAAGAAAGTGTGGCGTTGATCCGCGAAGCAAAGGCGCGCGGCGTCGATGTCACTTGCGAAACCGCACCGCATTACCTGACCATGGACGACAGCATGCTCCAAGATGACGGCAAATTCAAAATGAATCCTCCGCTTCGCGATAAATCGGATCGAGAGGCGCTGGTGGAAGGACTTTTGGACGGTACCATTGATATGATCGCCACCGACCATGCACCGCACAGTGCGGAGGAAAAGTCGCTCGGCTTGAAAAACAGCCGTATGGGGGTGGTCGGTTTGGAAACGGCTTTCTCGGTATTGTATACGGATTTGGTTCGGACCGGCATCATATCGCCGGAAAAGCTGGTGGAACTGATGGCGATCAACCCGCGCAAACGATTTGGCATACCGATCAGAGAAGATGATATTTGCGTTTTCGATTTGAATGCAGCGTATACCGTCGATCCGAACGATTTTGCCTCAAAGGGACGCAGTACGCCGTTTGAAGGACGGAGTTTGTACGGAGTCTCTCGTTTGACGGTGATGGACGGACGGATTGTCTACGCTTGCCCTCAAAGTGAATCGAATGTCGATAGATTATAAAAAATAAGGAGATAAAAGCCATGCCTAAGAGAACAGATTTGAAAAAGATTTTGGTGATCGGTTCCGGTCCCATTGTCATCGGACAAGCGGCGGAGTTTGATTATGCGGGAACGCAAGCTTGCCTTGCCCTTAAGGAAGAGGGATATGAGGTGGTACTGTGTAATTCCAACCCGGCAACCATTATGACCGATACGTCGATCGCGGAT
>CAZDOX010000179.1:0-2540 GCA_964507155.1 uncultured Lachnospiraceae bacterium | reverse complement strand
GGCTGCAACAAATCGGCTATACGACCGAGCAAGCCAACGGATTATACGGAATTTATACGACCATGGCGGTGCCGATTTTCAATTTGATCCCTTCGCTGCTCGCGTCCGTATCCTTGGCACTGATTCCTGCCTTATCGGCGCAAATTGTCCAAAAAGATTTGGCGGCGCAGCGGGAAACGCTGAGCAGCGCGCTGCGATTGACGATCTTGCCGGGGGTGGCGGCGTCTTTTGCACTATCGTTATACAGCCGCCCGATTTTAATGCTGTTGTTCCATCCCACGGAATCGGATTTACAGTATGCCGTCCCGATGCTGACGTTGCTTGGCGCGTCGGTGGTTTTTTCCGGCTTAATGACCACCACCAACGCGATGTTGCAGGCTTACGGGCATCCGAGAGCGCCGATTTATTCCATGCTGATCGGCTCGGCGGTCAAATTAATCAGCGCGTATTTTTTGTTGTCGCTTCCGTCGTTGCACATTCTCGGCGCGCCGATCAGCACGCTGCTTTGCAACGTGACGGTCGTCGGAATCAATTTGACTCGGCTGGCAAAGAGAACCGGTGCGTTGGTTGGCTTGCGACGTACTTTGTGGCAGCCGCTCTGCTTTGCGCTGCCTGCCGTTGGACTTCCCGCACTGGGCGTGTACGGATTGGCTGCGCGCGGCTGGGATATCCGCTGGCTGTTTTTGGCGGCAGTTCCTGTGACGCTGCTTTTGCTCTTGCCGGGCGCTGTCGACTTGGGAATTATGGACAAAAAGAAGCTGTCCTCACTGCGCCTCGGCACGACGCACAAGACGCTGCAACGCCCCGGCGCTGTGCCGTACCAAAGAACGAAATCCGAGAAACCGTAAAGCAACAAAATAAAAAACAGGAAGTTTTCGCTGCGCAAAAGCGGGAAGCGGAAAGTGGAAAGAAAGGAATGTCCATCACTATGAACACAAGGGAAGAAAATCAAGCGTTGATTGACGCTGTACGAAACAAAGAACGGTACGATTGGGAAGATTTGTGTACCATCGTCAGTATTTTGCGTGGGGAGGGCGGGTGCCCTTGGGATCGTGAGCAAACGCACCACACCATTCGCAAAGGTATGCTGGAAGAATGTTACGAGGTCATCGAAGCGATCGACACGGACAACGTCGAACTGCTGCGAGAGGAGCTTGGCGACGTCTTACTTCAAATTGTGTTTCATGCGGATCTGGAGCGTGACGCCGGACATTTTGACATCCACGACGTGGCGCATGACGAGTGTATCAAAATGATTCATCGCCATCCGCATGTGTTTGGAACGCTGCCGGTGGACAGCACCGATCAAGTGCTGCAAAACTGGGAAGCCATCAAAAGCGAGGAGAAAAAGCGTCTCTCGTTATCCGATCAGCTGCAAGCAATTCCGCCGATGCTGCCGGCATTGATGCGCGCCGCCAAAATACAAAAAAAGGCGGGTTATGCCGCCGGGATATCCGATGACGAACTGATCATGCGGTTGCAAGAAAAAATAAACGCGCTTCGCGCTCCGGTCGATCGACCGAAAGAGGCTTTGGGGGAGATTTTGATGGAAGTGACCGCACTTTGCCGTCGCATGGACATTGACCCGGAGGAAGCGTTGAGCAGCGCCGGTGCGGACTACATCCGACAAGTGACCGCCGACGAATCGTCGGTGTGATGCATCAAACGAAAAACGCCGAGAGGAATGGTGAGAAGTTCCTCTCGGCATTTTGCGGTTACTCCTCCACAATTTCGCGGCAATGGATAAACTCTGCCTGCGGCTGATAGTAAAATTGTCAACGGTAAAATGGATAATCGTTCGATAAAACTTGACAATGAGTTACGGTTATGGTACAATATACGCGGCGTAATATTTGTGCGAACAAAGTTTTGCCGCGTTTTGAGAATTTCGCGGGGCGAAATTCTCCCATAGGACTTGCTACAATAGTATAGAAAAACGCGAACAAAGTTTGACCGCGAAATTCACCCATAAATTTACAGCGCCGATCTGAAATGAAACCATTCACCGGAGGTTATCCCATGTCCAAGCAAGAATCAACACGACCCACCGCAACGCCATGCTCACCCGCTGACGAGACAAAGCAAATTTTGCAAGAAGTCTATCGCGCTCTCAGCGAAAAAGGGTACAACCCCATATCTCAATTGGTCGGGTACCTCTTAACCGAAGATCCTACCTACATTACAAACTATGACAATGCCCGCTCCCTTATCCGCAGAGTGGATCGCAACGATTTGTTAGAGGAAATCGTGCGCGATTATTTTGAGGAGTGAGATGAAGAGAGCCATCTCCGTTACGTTGCTGGATCTGGGTACCGGAAAAGCCGAGCCATGCACCTTGCCGCGCGAAAATTCGGCTCGTTATGCCGCCGCCTTGGGCAATTTTGACGGCGTGCACGCGGCGCACCGCGAATTGCTTCGCAGCGCGGTTCGTCAGGCAAATCGGCGGACGGAGCAGGGAATATTGACACACAGCGCCGTCTTTTGCTTTACTTCACCCTCGGGCATGTATACCGATCCGCACTGGCAAGGAGAATTGACCA
>CAZDOX010000178.1:0-2566 GCA_964507155.1 uncultured Lachnospiraceae bacterium | reverse complement strand
TGACTATCGACGACATAAGAAAAGAGATAATCGCTTCTGTCGACGAGGGCGACACCATTCCGTTTATTGCCCGCTACCGAAAAGAGGTAACCGGCAGCTTGGACGATACGGTGCTGCGTACCTTGGAAGAACGACTAAACTATCTGCGAAACATTGAAAAACGCCGCCAAGAAGTCAAAGACCTGATCGACGGTCAAGGAAAACTGACGGATGAGCTGGTTGCCGCCATTGACGCGGCGCTGACCATTACCGAAGTGGACGACATCTACCGCCCGTATCGTCCGCACCGCAAAACACGCGCGTCGGTGGCAAGAGAAAAAGGATTGGAGCCGCTGGCGGAATTGTTGATGGAACAACAAGCCGTGTACACGCCGTCGATTGAAGAAATGGCGGCGACATATTTGAGTGAGGAGGGAAATGTTCGCACGATAGAAGACGCCATAGCCGGCGCCAAGGACATTATCGCGGAGGATATTTCCGATCATGCGGATTACCGTAAGGCACTGCGTCGACAAACGTTTGAACACGGAAGCCTTGTGTCCAAGGCGGCAAAGGAGGAAGATTCCGTCTACAGCCAATATTACGACTACAACGAACCGCTCAAAAAAGTTTTGCCGCACCGCGTTCTTGCCATCAACCGCGGCGAAAAAGAAGAATATCTGAAAGTCAGCATTTCCGTCCCCGGCGAGATTGTGTTGAATTATCTGTACAACTGCGTCCTGACCAATCCAAGCAGTCCGGCGGCACCGTATATCACCGCCGCTGTGGTGGATAGTTACGATCGTCTGATCGCGCCGTCCATCGAACGAGAAATCCGCACCGATCTGTTTGATCAGGCTTGCGAGGGCGCGATCAAGGTTTTCGCCGATAATCTGTCTCACTTGCTGTTGCAATCGCCGCTCAAAGGGAAAACCGTGCTCGGCTTTGACCCCGGCTATGTGAACGGATGTAAGCTGGCGGTCGTGGATAAAACGGGAAAAGTGGTGGACACCGGCGTCATTTACCCGACCAAGCCGAAGTGCCGTACGGAGGAAGCCAAGCGGGTGTTGCGTCGGATGATTACCGCGCACCGCGTGGACGTGATTGCCATCGGAAACGGAACCGCATCCAAAGAAAGCGAACTGTTTATCGCCGAATTGCTGGGAGAAATGGATTGCGATTGCAAGTATATCATTGTCAGCGAAGCCGGTGCGTCGATTTATTCCGCATCCAAGTTGGCGGCGGAAGAGTTTCCCGATTTTGACGTTATGCAACGCAGCGCCGTCTCCATCGCACGTCGACTTCAAGATCCGCTGGCAGAGCTGGTGAAAATCGATCCGAAAGGAATCGGCGTCGGTCAATATCAGCACGATATGAAGCAATCTCGTTTGGACGAGGCACTGTCGGGCGTGGTGGAAGATTGCGTCAACGCGGTCGGTATCGATCTGAATACCGCGTCGTATTCGTTGCTCTCCTACGTGTCGGGGATTAACACGACCGCAGCGAAAAATATTGTAAAATATCGCGAAGAAAACGGGGAATTTACCTCACGCGCGCAGGTGCTGAACGTGCCGCGTATCGGGGCGAAAGCCTACGAACAATGTGCCGGCTTTTTGCGCGTCCCGGGATCCGATGAAATTTTGGACAATACCGCCGTGCACCCGGAATCTTACGACACGGCACGCGCGCTGTTGGCTATGTTTGAATTTACGGAGGATGACGTGCGCGACGGGCACCTAAAGGCGTTGCCCGACAAGGTAAAATCGCGCGGTGTTGCCCATGTTTGTCAACAACTGCAGGTCGGAGAGCCTACTTTGATGGATATTATCGCCGAGTTGGAAAAACCGGGCCGCGATCTTCGCGATACGTTGCCGCCGCCGGAATTGCGCACCGATGTGATGGAAATGGAAGATCTGAAGCCGGATATGGTGTTGCGCGGAACCGTGCGTAATGTCATCGATTTCGGCGCGTTTGTGGATATCGGTGTTCATCAAGACGGTCTGGTGCATATTTCCGAGCTGTCCGATCGATTTGTCAAGCACCCGTCCGAGGTGGTCAGCGTCGGCGACGTTGTCGAGGTTCGGGTACTTTCGGTTGACTTGAAGAAAAAGCGCATTGCCCTTTCCATGAAAGGCAAAAAGCAAAATTCATGAGTCGATGGTTCGCTAAAATATAGGTTTTTAATAAATTAAAGAAAAACCGCGAAAAACCGCGAGCCATTCACAGTTTGTTCGCAGTCTGTTGTGACATTTGCACAAATTTGACCCCTCATTTTTGGGCAATATCACCCTTTCCTTTTTTCGCATTTTTTGATAAAATAATAAGCGTTGTATAGCGTGTCTTTTTCAAAAAAGATAAATTCAAGGAGGATTTCCATTCATGGCAAGCTTATCTCTCAGACACATTTATAAGAAATATCCGGGCGGCGTTACGGCTGTCTCCGACTTCAACTTGGAAATTAAAGACAAAGAATTTTTGGTTTTGGTCGGTCCTTCCGGTTGCGGTAAGACGACCACGCTGCGTATGATCGCAGGTTTGGAAGAAATTACCGAGGGCGAACTCTTTATCGGCGACCGCCTGGTCAACG
>CAZDOX010000177.1:0-2611 GCA_964507155.1 uncultured Lachnospiraceae bacterium | reverse complement strand
CCCTGCGTTAACAATTGCTTTACCTGCGGCACCCCGATCGGTCGATGACAAATCACCGTATTGATGCTGAATTTGCACCCGTCACGATAGCCGGTACAACCGTAAAAGGATCGAAATCTCTTGACTTTTTTCCCGCACAGCGGGCAATCGCCGAGTATGTCGCCAAACAACCCGGTATCTTGCTCGCTGCCGATCTCCTCGCGGTATCGATCAAACACCGCCGCGATTTCGCGTTGTGCCAACGCCACGCTGTCTTGCACAGCCATCTCGCCGTGGAACACCTTTTTCAGCGCACGTCCCATGTCTCCCGTCTTGTATTTATCCATGGTAATGTTCATTTGCTCCAACGATTCGATCAGAAAAATACCGTCCGGCAGAATCGTATAAACGTCTTTCTTTAAGTCGATGTATTTGCTCTTGCGCGCATTGTCGATGATTCCGGTTCGCGTGGCTTCGGTTCCCAGTTCCAAACCCTCCAGCATGGCGCGATACTCTTGAGCGTCGTCTTCTCCCATGTGATCGGCCAGCTCCTCATCGCTGGCGTTTTTTTCTTCTTTAAAGGGATTTTTCAGATAATTGTTCAGCGTTTCGATGGTATAATGGCGCGGCGGCGTTGTTTCTTTTTCCACCGGCTTAAAATCCGTGACTACCGTGTCTCCTTTGGACAGCTTGGGCAAAACTTTGTCTTTTTGAGAAAAATCGTCGTACTTTGTCCATCCCGCTTCCAGCATGGTCATGCCTTTGAGCGTGAACGATTCCACATTGTCGCCCAGTGTGACGGTGATTTCTCTGCGCGATACCACGCAGTCTTCTTGGCAAAACACCGCCACAAATCGCCGAAATACGGTGGAATACACCTGCATTTCTCGCTCGGACAGCTTGGTTTTGTCCGGAATTTTATACGTAGGCGTCAGTGCGGAGTGCGATTCGATTTTGCTGTCATCAAAAATTGCTTTTGACTCTTTGAGAACGACCGGGTACCCCAATTTTTTTACACCGGACAAAATTTGTCCGATTTTATCCTTTTCGGCACTTGCCAAATATTCCGAGTTGGTGCGCGGGTAGGTCAAAAATCCTTGCTCGTACAGTTTTTGTACAATTTCCAACGAATCGGCCATGGACATTTTGTATTTTTTTCCGAGAACGTTTTGCAATTTGGAGAGGGAGTATAACTTCCCCGGCTGCAATTTATCTTTTTTTTGTTTGACTGCCGTCACGACCGCCGGAAGTTGATTGTACGCGGCGCACAGTTCTTGCGCTTGGGGCAGTTGATGTTCTTCAAATTTCTTTTTGGCGCATAATTCCACCACTTCTCCGTTGGTCTTGGCGCGGCTGACGAGGGCGTAATACTTTCCCGGGACAAAGTGGGAAATTGCCATATCTCGGTCGTAAATTGCCCGAACAATCGGAACGATTACTCGCCCGACGCGCAACAGAGTTCCGGTACGCAAAGTGGCGTAGCGCGTTAAGTTGACCCCATACAGCCAATCAATATAGGTTCGAGCAAATCCCTCATTGGCAAGGTGATCGTATTCGGCGGCGTCTTTCATGTCGGACAGCGCTTTTGCTACAGTTTGCGGCGTCTGATCCGGCAGCCATAGGCGCGTTTGCCGACAGTGAAGCGCCTTGTCCGGGTGAATCGCGTGTTGCACACACAAACGAACGATAATTTCTCCCTCGCGATCGGCGTCCCCCGCGTTGACGATGGTGTCCACGTCGGAACGATTGATCAGAGATGTCAACAGCGAAAATTGCTTTTTGACGCCGGGATCCACTTTCTTGTTGGCGTCGCGGCGCAGCTCGTAGTGAAATTGTTCGGGAAAGCAGGGGAGGACGTCCATCGACCAGCGCGTATTTTTGCGGTCTTCGGTCAGGTAATCTTCAATATCGCACAGCGAAAACAAGTGACCGAACGCCCAGCTGACCAAATAATTGCCGCCCTCGTAATAGCCGTCGCGCTTGCTCATCTTGGTGTGTTGCATCTGTTCGATTCCCGCTACAATGTTTCGCGCCAAACTTGGCTTTTCCGCAATAATCAGTATCATCTTTTTCCCCTTTTCTGGTTCTTTGTAAAAAATGGTGTTTGGGCAAATCCGATCGGCAGCATTTACTTTGACAAGATCCGGGAGTGTTTGCCGGTGCGGATGATGGCGCGCCCATAAGGAGAAGGCAGAGAAAAACTTCTTAAAAGAAGTTTTTCCCCGCACCCCTTTTCAAGAATTTTTATAAAATAGAATGGCTGCTGCCCCAATGTCAGCGCGAAACTTGTCCGCTGTTCTATTCGGCAGCAACTGAAAACCCCGGCATATCAATCAAGCAACAGCCAATCAGCCAAGGAGGCGGGGATTCGGGGGCGGGAACTTCGGCGTATGAGATGGTCCCGCCCCCGAGATGGCAGCCGGTAGTTCAGCAAGGCACTGCCCTCACCCCCTGCCCCCTCTCCCGCACGCGGGCGAGGGGGTGTCCTTAGTTTTTCTTGTCAGGGGAGCACGCTCCCCTGACGACCCCACGGCGGTTGACGGTAGGATGGCTGAAATTTTTCGCGCTGCCCACGGAACAGCTGCCATCCTATTTTCAAAAAGTTCTTGAAGAGGGGTGTGGGGAGGAACTT
>CAZDOX010000176.1:0-2623 GCA_964507155.1 uncultured Lachnospiraceae bacterium | reverse complement strand
GATTTTCTGATCGGGTTAATTCGATGCGCCATAGGATATGTGGTGCCTGTCGGCATATGTGGATTTATCGGTTTACTTATATGTTTTAAGGAGAAATAAACAATGGGAAAATGTTATGATTGCAGGTATTTCAGAATAGCAGACAGAAAATGCGGGTATAGCGGTTATGAGGCATATCCCGACAAAGATTGCGGTTCGGGTGAATTTCAGCGAGACAGCGTGCAGTGCTGCGGAAATTGCAGATACTACCGTGTGGAAGCTCGGTGTTGCACGCAAAGCGGCAACAGTAAATATCCCTATGACCGCTGCGGCATAGGAAAGTATTCGCGCGGATAATATTTTCACTTTTTACGGCAGAAAGTTCCTTATGTCACCATCGGTGACATAGTGAACCGGACATGATTCTTCGCGCGCGTCGGCAAGGCAGCCATCCGTACACAAGCATCCGGCGGCAGCTCCGCGGCAAGACTTTTTCGGCGCGCGCAGAATATAAATTTCAGTAAAGGAAAAATCAGACCTCATTAGGAATGAATAGGAACATGCAAATGAAAACAAACACAAACAAGACCGCATGGGTCAAATGGATCGCGCTGGCTATGGTAGCCGTCATGCTTCTCACCTGCTTTGTTGCCTGCGGTAGCAGCGATAAGCCGTCGGGGGTATATACGGAAATTTCGTATATGTCGGAGTGTAAAGAAGTAGAATTCAAAGGGAATAAAATCATCTACAGAGTAAGAGATGAAAACAAAGAAATCGTATGCAGCTACGAGGGTACATACGAAATTAAAGAGGACAGAATCTATATCGATATTGATGAAGCGTGCGAACTGAACGGAGATTTCGTTTTCGAATTTGAGGCTTATGAACTCTTGGGTGAGCCGATCGAAGAAGTTTCCATCGGCAAATACAATTTCTTTAAGGATTGATTCCGTCGTTTGCAGAGCTGTCGCAGCCCCCGTTCCAACCAAACGGGGGCTTTTTTCGTTCGCTTTTTTGTGTTGCTTTGCTTTTTATGATGACTTATCGTTCGTACTGTCTCCGTCACCTGCGATGGGAATGGGTTCGCCGAGGTAAGTCGGCTCCGGCTTGAAAATCCCGTGGGCAAAGTCTTTGCACCGTGCGAGAATTTCACGCATCTCACGCACGGATTGCCCGCGATACGTATGCAAGTCTGCCGCGACGCCGTAGGCTTCTACGCCAAGTTTCTCCGCAATATAAAGAGCACGGTACAAATGGTATTTCTGCGTGACAATAATCACTTTTTTCGCTCCGAATACCTCTTTTGCTCTGTATATGCTTTCGTATGTGGAAAAACCGGCGTGGTCCATGAATATGTCGCTCGACGGAACGCCCTCGTCGACGGCGATCTGCTTCATCGTGTTGAGTTCATCATAGTCCTCTCTGCCGTGGTCTCCGCTCATGATGATTTTGGGCGCAGATCCTTGTTTATACAATTCTATTCCTCTGCTCAGACGGTCAGCCAACATGTCGCTCGGCTCCCCGTTATCCTTGACCAGACAGCCGAGAACGATAATGCAATCCACCTCATCCAGCCGAAGCGTTTCTTCCGGCGTGACGATATTTTTTCCTCCCACCGACCTGACGTAGGCATTCACGCTCAGTATGGCAGCTCCGCCGACTATCGCAAGACCCACGCAAACGATCAGCGCGATGACCAAGCGTCGGCTTGCCTTAAAGGTTCTTTTTTCTTTCGCTTTTTTCGCTTTTTTCGCTTCTTTCGTTTCTTTCGTTTTTCGGTTTTTCACAATTACCTCCTCACATCCCCCCTCGCCGCACAGCCGCGGCGGAGGGAAAAGTTAACATTGTTAGCTTATACTGACGGCTGTCATATCGTGGCGCATGTTCACGCTTTCATTATACCACTTTTCCATCGGTTTTGCAAGCTTTTTTGTACAGTGGCGTATATCTGTATTTTCAAAAAAGTCTTGACATTCCGGGCCAAATGGTGTACAATATGCTTATCAACCGCGACGCTCGGTACGCCGTGCGTCACATGGATCATACGATCTCAGCGATCATATCGACTTGAAAAGGAAGGTACTTTTTTTATGGCAAAAGGAAAGAAAAGCAGTTTCTGGTCGGATTTTAAAACGTTCATCACCCGCGGTAACGTGGTGGACATGGCTGTCGGTGTCGTCATCGGCGGCGCGTTCAGCAAAATCGTGACCGGTCTTGTCAACTATGTCATCAACCCTTGCGTGGGTATGCTGACCAACGGCACCAGTCTGGATGACTGGAAAACCGTCCTCAAAGCCGGCGCGGAGGCCACCGAAACCACCGAAGCCGTCGCCGAAGTCGCCATTCTCTGGGGCACATGGATTCAGACCATCATCGATTTTCTGCTGGTGGCGTTCTGCATTTTCGTGGCTCTGCGTATTCTGATGAAAGCCAAAAACAAGCTGGAGCACAAAAAGATGGCCGAATCCGAAGCTGCCGCCAAGGCTGCCAAGGAAAAAGCAGACGCCGAAGCTGCCGTCGCTGCCGAAGCTGCAAAGGCTGCCGCTCTGCGTCAAACCGCCATCGAAGACGCGATTCTGAATCAGGAGCGATTGTTGGCCGAGCTGGTTGCGGCATCGAAAAAATAACAAAACCGCTTTTGACC